>NZ_PVWO01000231.1 GCF_003003845.1 Chamaesiphon polymorphus CCALA 037
TTACCCGAATTGGGACAACGCACTGCCAAACAGATTGCCGCTTTGGTGGGAGTGGCTCCGTTTAACCACGATAGTGGTAAGCCGCGCAAGGTGGCTTTGGTTGCTTGTATTCGGAAACTGCTGGGCATTTTCAATGCTATGCTCCGCAACAATCAGCCTTGGTGCGAGCCGATGCTGCCAGTGGCAATCGGCTCGAACTAGAGCGTCTCGAGCGAATGCTGGCGAGCGATCGGACTGTGATGATTATTGCCGTGGGCTAGTGAGCATCACGGTGGCTTTAGCCTGTCTGTCGATCGAATAAATTACCCCTTGACAATTAACATAATCGCTTCGCGGACTAGTTAATCAGTCCGCGTAGGCGGACTTTGCATTACAAGGAGTGGTTTCAACCACTTGGGTTAAGTACTTTCCACTACTAAAGGTATTTTGCGCGATCGTTGGGCAATGGTATGTAATGGTACTTTAAAATATCTCGACGCATTAGTCATATCCAAGTAGAGTAACCGCTCCTCGCCGCGATCGATTGTTATCTTTGGCTGTACTGGCTGAATGCCCTGCGCTTTCAAAATTTCGCCAGCCAAGGCTCGCGCTAATAGCGGCGGAACGCTATTGCCAATCTGACGACAGCCATGCCATTTCGTAGAATGGAGGCGGAACCAGTCGGGATAAGAATGCAATCTCGCCGCTTCCCGCACGGTAATGACGCGCGGTAACCAGGGATGAATCGGACGAGGCGACGTGTGTGCCCCTCTAGCACTGTCTGTACCCGCTCGGAGCGTGTTGCATAGCCCTTCGGGGTCTAATCTGCGGAAACGGCTGATTGGGTCGGTTTTGCCTTGCTTGGTGGCAGCAAACCGCGATTGAGAAGATGGATTGTGTTTGGTTCTGATGCTACATGTAAGTAAATGCGGATCGAAGGTACGGGGGTAGCTATAATCGTTGGGATCTCGATCGAAACCGCGCAATTTACGACCGTATGAGCTGCTTGTCTCCCATAGTACCTTGACAACATCATTCGCCCACAAAGCATCGAACCCGTCAGCATTGGGTAAATCTCCGATCGCATCCCAGACAGTTATTCGCTCTGGTTCTGGTGCTGGATAGCTCGGCGATTTCAAACCCTTGCGCGTCCCGACTAAAAATAATCGCCTGCGATCCTGCGGTACGCCATAATCGGCAGCATTTAATACCCGATAAGGCGCGATCGCATCATAGCCAGCCTCCCCCAAAGCGGCAATTAATTCATCGAGAAACTGAGCGTGCGCGCCCAGAGTCAGTCCTTTAACGTTTTCAAATACACAATACTTGGGATTTAATTCTTTGACGATTCGCACATAATGAAATACTAATTGATTGCGCGGATCGTCAAAAGCGCGTTTTCCCATCAGGGAAAAGCCTTGACACGGCGCACCACCCATCACTACATCGATCTCTTTGGTGCCTAATTTAGCTCTTTTGCGGATTTCATCGCCTGTCAGATCGATGACGCTGGCGCAAATCGTCGTAGTTTTAGGAAAGTTATACTCATGCGTGGCACAATGAACGGGATCGATTTCTACCGCCGCGACAATATCGAATCCAGCTTGCTCGAAGCCCAATGACATCCCCCCAGCTCCAGCAAATAGGTCAATTCCGATCGGTCTAGTCATTGGGATGTAGGTTGGGTCAGCACTCGACTAGACTATTTTAGCAGTAGTTAGTATGCTCTTTAATTGGGGGTAGAAAATGTTCGTAGCCGATCGAGATATAAAGAACAACAATACAACAATATATCTATCCTAAAATATCTCGTTTCGATCGAGACAGGCAATGTCCTAACTTTCAATATTAGGATCGCCTAGATAAAGTTCTAATTCCGATCGAGACATTTCTCTACCAATATGCCAGCCATTACAAAAAGCGCATGGGTAAGCTTCGAGAGTATTTCTAGTATTTGGCTTTTGATTCATTTTTTCAGCAGCGATAACTGCTGTATCTTCCGACCCATAGTCGATCTTATTGCCACATGTCTTGTCTTTGCCAATTTTCAATCCAGCTTCTAGATGTAGCTTTTGTAAATCTTCGTTCATGGTAATAGGTATTAATTTAAATGAATGGTACTCAGACGATCGAATTGCGGTGGTTTTATCAAGAGGATTTACCAACAGAGATCGCCAACTGGTTTAATACATTAGGATCGAACGGGACAGAAGCCGATGCACGTACTGATTTTTATCTTCAGTCTAACTCTCCCGAGGTGGGTATCAAAATTCGCCAGGGCAACTTGGAGGTCAAGCATCTCCAGCAGCAATTTGATAAAATAGATATAGATGAATTTGGAGAAAGTA
The DNA here is from genome assembly GCF_003003845.1 of Chamaesiphon polymorphus CCALA 037. Lineage (GTDB taxonomy): Bacteria > Cyanobacteriota > Cyanobacteriia > Cyanobacteriales > Chamaesiphonaceae > Chamaesiphon > Chamaesiphon polymorphus. The sequence goes on from NZ_PVWO01000231.1 coordinate 2,328, forward strand.
ACGTAGAGCAATGGTCGAAATGGATTTGTGACGATCGATCCGCACATCCGCCAGCAACGGGGAAACAGGGTTGGATTCAACTCGATAAAGTCCGCCAGCAACGGTTTTATCGCGTGGAGTTTGACGATCCGCTCCAGCTAATTCCAATCGGTACGCCGAGAAAAAATGCAGTCGCGATCGAGCTGACAACCTTACAACTGTACGAAAGAACCTGGTGGACGCTTGCCTGCGAATATTTAGGCGATAACATTAGTATCGATCGACAGTTTTTGTCAATCGTGCGAACGTTGTTAGTTAACTATCCACAAACTAGATCTCAACCGTCAATTTCTGGCGGTTATCCCCAGTGGTTGATGACAATCGCTCGAGATCTAAGTATTTCCACGGATTGAAGATGTATCGGTTCCTTAGTAATATTGTTAGTTACAATAGTATTTAAGAACGAATTGTAAATTATTAATTTTTTATGAGTGGAGCCACGATCGCCATTTGTTTGGGGCTGTGTCTATTGTTTTTTGCTTGGCAGCAACGCCATCGACTGCCAATTGGTAAACGTGGCAAATCTTTAAGCAGACAACTTCGCCCGCAACACCCACAATTAGAACGAAAATTATTAAAGCTACTCGGCGGCAATCAGAATACCGCGAGTCGCCTGATTCAGCAATCTCGACTCAGAAATCCCGATAAGCCTGCGGATTGGCATTGGGAGAAAGCGATCTACGATCTAGAACGCGATCGATGGCGATAGTCAAGCGGAAATAGGGAATAGTAAATAATAAGCAAAGTTGCTTGTTAGTTACTATTACAATCGATCGCTGAGAACACATGGAGTTAATACCTGGAATCATCGCTTATTTTATTGGCGCGTACATGTGCTGTGTCAGCAGAGTATTTGTCTGGAGAATTGCTTCTCATTGGTCTAAGATTTGGGTGGCAGATGCCAGTCAAGCAGATAGCCAAGTTCTTTCACTATCAGTCGTAATTACCGTATTGATTGTATTTGGAATTTCAGTTTTTATCTGGTCGATCGTCAATCATATCAACTATAAATTTACAGAAAAAGGTTTTCTGGCAAATGGTTCCGCAGGGCTAGCAATTGCTCTGGCTGTCAACCAAAATGATTGGTTGAATGAAATTGCTGGACAAATGACTTATACAAGTTGATCTGCTGTATATTCAATCCCAAAATAGAGAGATGTATCGCGATTGACTGTTCTTTACTCCATGTAAATCAGAAAATCGGATGATATTCGATCGATATCGATCGCGAAATATTCACAGCCAGATCGACTCAGATCGCCTTAACTTCAAAACGAACCAAATATATGTACATATATTCGATCGGATAATACTATGACAACACTCGTGTAATGTTAGTCTAATAGAAGGAACGCGAACGATCTGCGACTGCTAAATATGAATAATTACTTATTATTGTCACCACTTGCGACAATCTGTGGTGCTATCTTGGTGCTGGGCTATGTACTGCCTGCTTCAGCCCTCTCACCAGTTGAGGTGCAACGTCTTGCCAAGCAATCTACCGTCAGAATCAAGGGCTGCTCTAACGCTTCAGGTGTAATTATTCATAAAAGTGGTAGTAGTTATACCATTCTGACGGCGGCTCATGCCATGCGCAATAGTGGCTGTCAAATTGTGACTACTGACGATAATGAATATGGTGTGACTCAGGTAAAACTATTCATCAACAATGTCGATTTAGCAGTTGTCAAATTTGATAGTACTAAAAGTTATCGAGTAGCTAAAGCCACCGATAATTCCGATCGAGTCGAAAGTGGGGAGAGTATTTATATTTCCGGTTTTCCCTTGACGAGTACGATTTCTGAGCCAATTTTTACCTTCGTTCAAGGAAAGGTCGTTGGCAATGGTAATAAATTGCAGAAACGAGGCTATTCGCTCGTCTACGATAATCCCACACTTCCCGGTCACAGTGGCGGCCCCGTCTGGAATGAGAACGGCGAAATAATTGCCATCCACGGGCAAGGTGATGTCGATACCAAGCTCAAACAAACCGATAACCCCGAAATCCGGATCAAGACAGGATTTAATTTGGGCATTACCATCAATACTTTTACCAAGATGGCAACGCAGATGGGGCTGAAGGAATACCTACCTGCCGAGCCAGTGGCGGTAACAACTACGCCCAAACCCGTAGACGATCTAATTGCTAGTGCGATCGCCAGAGAGAGTAAGGGCGATTATCAAGGGATCTTAGCTGATATGAACCAGGCAATCGCCATCGATCCCAAAAAAGATCGGTTATTCTACATTCGCGGTAATGCTAAAGCTGAATTGGGCGATCGTCAAGGCGCGATCGATGATTACACTAGCGATATTGCGATGAATCCCAAACGGTCTGAATCTTACTACAATCGGGGGAATGTCCGCTTTAAATTGGGCAATTGGCAACAAGCATTAATAGATTATAATAGCTCGATCTCGATCGATCCCAAACGGGCTGCGGTATTCTACAATCGGGCTAACGTTAGATATAAATTGCAAGACAAACAAGGCTCGATCGATGATTATACCCGCGCGATTGCAGTCAATCCTACACTGCTCGCAGCCTATAGCAGTCGGGGCTGGGTAAAGTACGAACTTGGCGATTATCAAAGTGCAATTTCAGACTACAATCTTGCCATTTCCATGAATCACCCCCTGTTGAGTAAGATCTACAGCCAGAAAGCTTTCGCTCAATACGAACAAGGCCAAAAAACCGAAGCAATTGCCTCGTGGCGCAAAGCTCTGAACCTACCCAATATCATGCCAGATAGTCAGTTTGGTTTAGCGATCGCCTTGTTTGCTCAAGGTAAGCAAGAAGAGGCTCTCCAATACGGAGCAGCCGCACTCCGCACTGACAAGAAATTCAACGAGCTTAGTTATTTACGCGATAAAAACTGGGGTCCCAAAATGCTTGAGGATGCCGCTCTGTTTTTACAAAATCCCAGAATGCGTGGGAAGTAATCGATAGTTAGGGCTTGCTAAGATCTTCAGCAAGCCCTAATTAAATTTTTGTCAGTCAATCGGGGTGTCGCGACTATAGATCGCGATCGTTAAATAATCAAAATATTATTCGATCGACCGAAAATGTCAGCATTTTTAGTCTCTATCTAATGGTGTTTGCTAGATCGGTAGATAGAAGGATAAATATATAGAGTCAGACTTGTAAGCTGATGAGTATCAGGTATTCAAGGACTTTACAAGTAGGACTAAATCACATGGCTCTTCATAAAATTAAAGACTTTAACCCAGATTATAAAGCACACTTTGGCGATCGGGATATTAAAGGGCTAGACGTGTATGTAGCTGACGATAAAATTGGTTCGGTTGATGATGTTTTAGTAGATGATGGCGGACAGTTTCGCTATTTAGTAATTAATACTGGAGCTTGGATTATCGGTAAGAAAGTGTTACTACCGATCGGTCGCGCCCGAGTAGACGACAACGCCAAACGTGTATATGCGATCGATTTGACCAAAGCCCAAGTTGAAGCTTTACCAGAATTCACCAACGATATGGTTGTCGATTACGACCATGAAGAGCGGGTCAGAGGCGTATATCGCGGTGGTGCGACGCCCATGCAACAGGACGTATCCTCAAGTGTCGATATGCCAACCACAGGCACTGCCATGATGGATCGGGACAATTATGCTTACGATCGCGAACCAGATTTGTATGAGGTGAACGATCGAGACAATGCGACGCTCAAACTATACGAAGAACGCCTCGTCAGCAGCAAAACTCGTCAAAAAACTGGCGAAGCCGTAATCAGCAAGCATGTTGAAACCGAGACGGCAACAGCTTCTGTGTCCGTAGATAAAGAACGCGTAGTCGTCGAGCGGATGCCCGCTAGTTCGACAGGCACGCCCGTCCCCACAGGTACAGATGCCTTTAAAGAAGGCGAAGTTGCCCGGATGGATGTGTATGAAGAAGTTCCAGAATTCCGTAAAGAAGCCTTCGTGCGCGAAGAAGTCAAAGTTACCAAAGTTGTAGACACCGAAAATGCTACGGCTCAAGAGCAACTGCGTCGCGAAGAATTAGATGTCGATGTTGATGGCAACCCAGTTATCGATAACAAGATCTAATTTACTCTACCGATCTTCTTGGTTTCCATAAAAAACCGGGAAGATCGCCACTAATTACTTGTAGCCGATGCAGAGTGCATTGGCTCTCGTGTTTATAAAGACGATCGGAGCTGAAAGTCGTTTGTCGCTCCAAAAACGCATCACCATTGAATAAGTAACTTACCGATCATGAGCATCGATCTGACAACTGAAATTTCCCGCATTGACGAGCATGACCCCAACCATGTAGAAACTCCCAAGGCAGAAGACGGCAAGCCAACAGAAGCCCAAGAGTACGACAACGCACATGTCGAAAACGCCTCTGTCGAAAACATGGATCCAATGCCAGCAGCCATGGCTGATGCCAATGACGAATCGGCAGTAGCTCCCGATCTGTCAGATGCAGCCATGGGCTATGGCGAAGCACCAATCGCCGATGCCAGCAGCGAATCGGCAACCATGCCCGATCTCGGTGAAGATGCGCTTGCTGCTAACGGAGACTTCCCTGACGAATTACCCAGCGAAGCAATTGCCACTCCCACTCTAGATGACACGATCGCCACTAACGACAGCAACCTCAAGGTAGCCAACGAATCGCCAGTCGTACACGATCTGAGTGAAGATGCGATGAAATACGACCAGAAGTCTCTAGAAAAATCTGCTGGCGAAATCGAAGCTAGTTTGCATAGCAGTTCCGATGCAGTTGTAGATAACGAGTATGCGCCCATGCCTGCCAGCATGGATACCGCAGCTACCACAGCAACAGCCGACGTCACCGACGAGAAGTCGATAACAGACTCAGCCAAAGAAATTTGGCAATCGCTGCAAAGCAATAATGCCGAGCTGTTGAACAATGCGAAGTCATCTGTAACTGATTATTACCAGAATAATCGTCAACTTTTCGATTGGCTGGGCTTAACCATCGTCGCATTTGTAGCCATCAAACTGTTATTTGCTGGGTTGAATGCGGTCGATAGTATCCCATTAATGTCGCCAATTCTCAAAATAGTCGGCCTATATTACACGGTACGCTTTGTATCGCGTTATTTAATCCGCGAGCAAGATCGAAAAGAGTTAATGCAAGCGATCGATCGCACTAAAACAGAAATCTTTGGTAGCTAGAATTAAGCCTCCACGCGACTCATGCGCGGGAACTCCGCTAACAGTTGAGATGTTTTAAGTTACACGATCGCTCTGCTTAAATTTGGGACTTCAGTCATCAGGCAACTGCTGACTGGAGTCCTTATTTTTGAAATGATATTTAAACAGCAATGTGCGTCGTTCCAGTAGTAACTAGATTTACACCGTAGACTACTAGTACTCGACGGCATAAGTAAAGCAACCATTGCGCATACCCTACCTTCTACTCTGCGAACTCCCAACTCCCAACTCCCAACTCCCAACTCTTCCCGAAATAGTACTAGGATTTACGCCGCTCGGTACTAGCTTTTCATCCCCACCTGCAATGCCGCACAAACTTCAGCATCTGTAGTTTGCGAAAAATCATCATACCAACAACCGATCGCCTCAAACGGTGCGGGCATCATCAAACAGACAATCCGATCGACACTAGCGCGCAATTCATCGATCGTCCCTTGAAAGGCAACTGGCACAGCGATGACGATCTGGGCGGGTTGTTGGCGTCTAATTGCTTCAATTGCGGCTTTCATCGTGGCTCCAGTTGCCAATCCATCATCTACCACGATCGCGATTCGATCTCGTAGATCTATCTCTGCACGATCTCCTCGGTATGTCCGATCGCGACGTTGCAGTTCGCGCAGCTCCATTGTCGCGATCCGATCGATCGTTGCCTTCGAGATGTCCATCGATCTGACAATGCGCTCGTTGAGGTATATTGCCCCCTGGAGATCGATCGCGCCCATTGCTAGCTCTGGATTGCTTGGTACGCCCAATTTATGTACCAGACAGATATCTAATGCCAGTTCGAGCATTTGCGCGATCGGGTACGCGACGGGTACCCCACCGCGCGGTAATGCCAACACGATCGCCTGCGGTCGATTGGCATAATCTAGTAGTTGTTGGGCTAGCAATTTTCCAGCTTCAGCCCGATCTCGAAACCTTTTATTCATCAAAGATTTTCGGGATGTAATGATTAATGCGATCTTATCAAAAAAATGTGAGGAAATTGTGAAGAAAATAACATTCTATCAAAATCTAATAGTTTTTTAATTAAATAAAAACCTATTGTTAAGAAATGCAAACATACCTGTCGATCGATAGAAACTAGCGTAAAGATTGAAGTATGAATCATCTAGTTGCAGAAAATAGATTATGCAAACAGATTACCTTATTGTCGGCAG
>NZ_PVWO01000232.1 GCF_003003845.1 Chamaesiphon polymorphus CCALA 037
TTCCTTGGCTCTGAGTAGCTGAATTAGTAGCTGTAACTGCTTTCCAACCTGGATTTTAGCCTTTATTCCGCAACCCCTAGATAACCGTCACTGTTAACTTCCCTTGACTGCTAGCCGTCGAGGGAGGCTTGAGAACGACTTCCAAATCTCGACCCAAAATATTCAGATATCGAAATAGATGTTCGATCGTTAATTCTGTCAACCGACCGCGACTTAAATTAACCAACATCTCCTCATCGATATGTAGTAAATCTCTAACTTGCTGCGAGTTCAAATTTTGAGAGGAGATCGCTCGATTGATTTGCCGGACTAATTCAGATTTGAATGACATCTCTTCAGCATTCTCAAACCCTAAATCGGCAAAAACATTGCCGCTACCGACTTCAAATTCAATTTCTGACTCAATGTTAGCTTGATTCACTTTCATAGTTCTCCTGATAATGTGCCTCGGCTAACTTTAACCTACTCTCGATTAGATCGATATCCGACTTGGGCGTAGCAATCCCCGACTTTGACTTCTTCTGGAAAACGTGTAAAACATAAACCGCTTCGGTAAACTTTACCGTATAAACCGCTCTGTAAGTATCCCCGTCAAAGTCTTCAACCAATTCTAGAACACCAGCACCTTTAAACCCCTTTAAAGGCTTGGCATTATCGTGTTTGTCACCAGCTTGAGCTAGATCTAATCCATAACCTAGCTCACCCTTAACTCGGTCTGGAAATTCACCAATATCTTTACGAGATCTGCCCATCCAGATCAGAGGTTTGCGATCTGGTGCTTCTGCCATAGTTGTTATCAGATGAATGATAGTGCAAACATTATTTAGATTTTAACATACACCAAATTGTTAGATCTATTTCAAAATATTTCACTTAATAAAACCCATCACCTTCAGCGAAGGAAAGATAAAGACCAAGACCGCACAAGCCATCAACACCCAACCGCCAAACTTCACCTCATCAGTATAAGACTCCAAACAATAAAACCCCAAAGCTGCCAACACCGGACAACCCAGACCCATATAAATCGCCCAACTAACCCGATCCCAATACAAACCGTAATTCTTGAGATCGTTAACAGCCACAATATACAACCGCGACCCGAACGCAATCCCCAAAATAAAAATCAGACTGACAATCAACCCACCCACCCAGAGCGAAAACATACTCTGACTAATCCCAATCCGCCGCACCGCCAACTTCGCCGCCTTAGCAACCTCCACCGATACCGTAGGCACCAGCGACTTAACCGCTTGATTAATGTCCGCCTGCGCCTGAGTAGCTGCCACCTGACCCGCCGACTTGAGCGATTCCCGCTGCGACTGCCCAGTCTCCTCAATCCGATCTAAAATCCGCTCATACCTACCCTCAAAGCTGTAGTGCATTGCCAACATCGTCCACAGCGCATCATTATCGGCAATCTTCAAAGTACTACCGATTTCAAAAATCTCCTGCTTCTGCTTATCCGTCAACGGTGCGCCCAGAATCTTCTCAAACCGCTCGTTTAAATTACTCATTTACTTCAATGCCTTATCAAACATCGCTTTACAATCCCGTCGCCAGCGCAACAACTCCGCCCGATTGCCCAGAGGCATCTCAGTTAAAGCAGTCTCAATCGACTTGCGATCGCTATACAGCACACTCGAAACCCGCCCAGCCAACTCCGAAATCGTCAAAGACTTACCCCCATTCTTCTCCACAGACTTCTTCAGAGCCGAATTGTTATAGATCTCAAACTTATCCTCACCACCAAAATAACCATTGCGGATGACATGCAAAGGTAAACCCCCCATCACCTGCATATAATCCTTGAGCAGCTCCACACAATCCCGTTGAGTATTAACTACCCAAAACGTCACCAACTCCCGCTTGAGATCCGGCAAAATGCCCTTGAGCGTATCGCCAAACTTACTCACACCCTCATTACTCCGCGCCGCACCATTAATCACAACCGTCCGCTGGCGATGCTCCTCCAGATCGCAAAGGTTAATTAAATCGATCCACCCATCCCCAGCATCTAAATCCACCATCTCGCAGGGAATGACATTCGTATAAGCCTTATACACATCAGGATTACTAGTATCAGTATCCACCAGCAAACAATCTTCCCCAAGCTGCCGGAGATAATCGATCAGCCCCATACAGACAAGGCTCTTACCCACCCCGCCCTTAAAACTATTGACCATATAGATCCGGTTCATCATTCACCCTCGCGCTCAACTTATTAATACGATCGTTCTATCTCAATTGTTTCCCGCCAATCTCAGATCGTCAAGAGAATTCTGCAACTGGTAACTAACGACTATCTCCTCCCCACTCGGCAATTAGAGATCGGTCGAATCAGCGCGAGGAACTAGCTTACTTTTATTGGTATAACTAGTATCGGTTTTTTTAGGTTGAGGCTTATCCTTAACCTGCTTCTCAACCTGTTGCACCTCAACATCAACGTTACCCTCAGCAACATCAACATTACCTTCAGCTCGATTGCTACTATGTAATGTTTCATCCCCAGTTTTACCCTCAGAGTCAGAGCCATCTGTCTGCTTCGGCTTATCCGACTTTGCCGCCTGTAGCTGTGCCGGAGTAGCAGCTTTCAACTTACTACCCTGCTTAGAATTATTCATATAGCTCTTGAGCGTATAGCTAGAAATATCCAACCCCTCACCCTTGAGGCTAGAAGCGATCTGCTCCAAGGTATAACCCCGTTTCTGCAAAGAGCGAATCTCCTTACTTAAAAGCTTAACCGCCTCCTTCTTACTTAAATCTTTTGGCGGTGGTTCGATTGCTGGTAACTCTCGCAACTTAGCCGCAATTGCCTCAACTTGCTCTAACTTATAGCCCATCATAACAACCCCCTCCAATAAGTCGTAACTCGTAACTCGTAAGTCGTAAGTGGTTTTTAAAACGGAGTTAAGATATCCGCCCTAAAAACCTTCCTCAATCGATAAATACTATATGTTGCTGACAATCTCACGATTCCAATTATACCCATCTCCTCAAGCCATTCACCACCGAGCATTTACCTAAATTTTATCTCCAAATCGAATCATAGCTCTAACCCTAGTTCTATCCCCTAGCTCTAACCCTAATCCTACCATCCCACAAAAAACCAATCTAGAGCCACCCTATCCACCCAAAATCACGCGCAACTTATAGTAAACTATTAAGCTTTATAGAGGTAACAAGATGGTAGCTGCTATACGCAGCCACCCGCCCTCCACTCGTCGCAAGCTCCTCACTCCAGGCTATCTTGTGGGGATTGCATCCCCTAACCCCTGCCGATCGCTACAATCGCCCCGACCAGATCTAACTGTGGCGATCGATCATTTGTCTAAGCCATACTTTAATGATACTCGACCCATTAAAGCCTAATTCCTGCTGACAACTAACGAACTTGCAGATCGATTCAATCGCAGCGGCAGGGATGGGCGGCGATGGGTTCCTCGATCGTAATAATGTTTCCCCCCACATTCCCAACCTCCCTTAACAAATTATGACATTCAAACGCACCCAAGCCGAACCCCTAAGCTGTCAATGCAACATCCGCCTGACTCCCAGCGAAATGGAAGAACTCAAAGATGCAGCTAGCGTCGCCGGAATCACCGTTAGCACCTATATCCGCCAACGTGCCCTCGGTCGGCGCGTCGCTGCCAATACTGACATGACAACGATCCGCGAACTCCGCCGCATCGGGGGCTTACTCAAACACATCCATAATGAAAGTGGCGGTGCATACAGCCAACTGACCGCCGATACCTTGATTGAAATTCAAAAAGCGATCGTCAGTATCGGTAATGGCTTATAAAAAAGGGAAAAGGGGAAGGGGTAAAGGGGAAAGGTGGGGAGTGTGGGAGTAGACGATCGATCTGCGACGAGCGAGTTTTTCCGATCGATTGCAAAGATGAGAACGATCGCTACCCCATACAAGTTACTCACCCAAAAAATTCCGAAACTGGAATAGTAAACCCCAGTTTGATAGTTAGGCACCCAGAGGGAGGAAGAAAATGATCGGTAAGCGAGTCAAAGCAACTGCAACTAAAAGTGGTGGCAAACATGCAGGTAGCTTGGTGGACTATATCACCAAAGATAAAGACAAACACAAAGTCATGCAAATCGGTGGTAAAAACTTTATCAGCGATCGTCTGATTGGACAGAGACTAGAAATGATGGCACTGGCAGGTGAGAATCCCCGCAGTAAAAACCCACTCAATCATTACGTCCTCAGTTGGCGCGAACAAGAACGCCCCACCGCAGAACAAATCGATCGAGCCGTAGATATCTTGCTCGCCGAAATGGAAATGCAAGAACATCAAGTTATCTATGCCGCCCATCAAGACACCCATAACATCCACGTCCATGTTGTCATCAACCGCATCCACCCAGACACGATCCAACCGATCCAGATCAATCGCGGTTTCGATATTGAAGCCCTCCACCGCGCCGTTACCAGAATCGAACATACCCAAGGCTGGCAACCCCTAGAAAATGCTAAATACCAGATCGACGAAGATGGCAAGATCGTCGAACGCCAAGATTATGAATCCCAGCCCCAACCCCAACAACGCGCCGCCGATTTCGAGAACCGTACCGGACAAAAATCAGCCCAACGGATCGGCATCGAAACCCTAGCCCCGATCGTCAAAGATGCCAATGACTGGCAACAACTCCACCGTCAACTAGCCGCAGTTGGAGCCAAATACCACCAAAAAGGCACCGGAGCGATCGTCACCATTGGCGAGACAACAATCAAAGCCAGCAGCATCGACCGTGCCGCTAGCTTTAGTAACTTACAGAAACGCTTGGGCACCTACGAACCACCGATTGAAGATCTAAACATAGCTCCAATCTCCCCCCAACCATTAATGGAGCAGATGCCCCCAGGTTGGCAACAATACACCCAACTGCGAACCGATTACTACTCTAATAAAACCAGCGATGCCGATGTGTTGAGACAGAAATGGGACGAACGGTATCGACAATTGGCAGAACGACAAAGACAAGAACGAGAAGAACTCCTATCGGGTAGATGGGAAGGTAAAGGAGCGATCCTTAATGCCTTGCGTCATACCCTTGCCGAAGACCAGAAAGAGGAGAAGCAGGAATTGCAACAACAGCAAGAAGCAGAACGCGAACGACTGCGGGACAAATATCAACAATTCCCTAGCTTTGAGGAGTGGCAACGGTTGAGAGGTAGAGAAGATTTAGCAGAAAAATGGCGATACAGACATGGAGAACCCAGCCCGAATTTAGAGCGAATTGTGGGGCAACAACAGCAAGAAAAACAGGAGCGACAGCCAAGCCAAGACTATGGGATAACAATGTGATTAATCTGGCTAAGTGCGATGATTATTTTCGGCGGTGCTGGATTAAGGTATCAAAGAAAGGACAGTATTAAAGGTAATAAGGACTGGTTTCCTCAATCGTTAATGGTAAGCGGGAAATCAGTAAAGCTCAGGCTAAGAAATTGGGTGAGATCTTCAATATTTCAGCGAGCGTGTTTATTTAGTCGGCAGGTTGCAGGGCACTATAAATCGATGTAATCTCTCAATCGTAACGCCATGTTCGCTGCCATCATCGAAAGCAACCCCGCCAGCGACTTCTTGCCGCTTCGGTGGAGATTTCTTTCAAGCTCGAAGTTATTTGGCAAGCAGTCACTTGGCGGGGTTTTTAGTGCAACGCCAAAAAATTCACCATGCAAAGATAAAAAGTCTCCGATCTTCGCTGCTATCGATATTTGATTCTTTGTTCTCGACTGGCATATTTATCGGAGACGCTAGATGGGGTGCAGTCTTCGTAGGTGCTAGTGTAGTGAGGAAACCGCATCGAACAATGTCTGGAGCGGGGTTGATAAAGCGTTCGCTCTTCTTGGTATAGCTCCTTTTGTCCCACTCTAGCCCAACCGATCGACTGATGCTTAAATTGCCAATAGCCTTTGTCGATCGCGGTCGATCTATAAGTTCTTGTCATAATAGCTGATAATTTTGATAGATTTGAATGCTCGCCGACTCGCTAACCCCAAGCGGTTAGAACCAACCTAACCATCGACAAATTGATGTTTTTTGTGCCATGATAAAAGTAGTCAAGTTGTGGGTATAATTACCTTGTAATCCTAAATTGACTACTTTCAAGTTTTTAAAAACCGGATAATATTTCCTGTACGAGCAATTTCTCTAACTACTGAGATATTTCAATGAAAGTTCTTTGTCAAGATAAATCGACAGATAAAATTCTGACCAGCGTTACAAATTCGCTCCAAGAATATGCTGACATCATTAATTCTTTAGAAAAAAACTACTCGAAAGATTGTGAAAAGGCTGCTGTATCAGAGGAAATTTCAGAGATTAAGATAATTGCAGACAAAGCAAAAGAGTTTGCAGAAAATCGGAAATTTTACAAGCTGCATAATGCCGTCGGTCATGCCTGGTCAAAAATAGAATCCTTCAAAAATACCAGACAGATTAATGGTTACGGGTTGCCATTTGCAATTAGTAACTCCCTGACAGCTTCGATCGGGATACACACGAGAAGTTTAGAAATACTCGTGAATGGTTTTAGAAATATTGTAGATATTTCGAGATATAGCGAAAATAGCAATAAGAAAGATTTGAAGAGATGGGCTGAAGCCCTTGAAGCAGTCGGAAATGCTCTCGAAGACAATCTTGAGTTTTTCAGTCTAGATTTACTAGAAGAGTTTCAAACTTTACTTTTCAAAGTGATTCAAGTATCTCAACAAAAATCGTCTAACTCTCAAACAAGATCGGATGTAAAAGACTCTTATCGAATCAGAGTTCGTACTTCCGCTGGCTTCCTGTCTAGCCTTATAGACTTTGCTCTAGCCGAATCAGATGAAGAAGATTGTGAGATGTTAACAGCGATCGCCAATGCTAACCACCCTGTTTTTTTTGAAGACTGATTCGGTCATAAGGAATTCTAATTTTGATCGAGTCTGATGCTTTCTATAAAAAGGGTGACATTGTTGATGCTCCATTTCCCTATCAGGAGGATTCTGAGGAAGAAAAGTATAGACCAGTACTAATTCTTGCCCCATCCCTAATCAAAGGAGGGCTAATTTGTGCTTTCATTACTAGTAAATCTCGTAAAGATGGAGTGATTGCAATTTCTGCTAAGGATTTCAAGGAAGGTATGTTAAGTACTGATTACGAGTCATCTTACATTCAACCATCAACACTTTACACTCTCAATTCTAAGGTAATTAGAAAGAAGTATGGAACTTTGAAAGATGAGAAACTGGACGAAGTAGTTAAAGTTTTGGTGAATTTACTACAAAAACAGCCCGAATCTCCTCCAACTTCCAAAGCATTTGAAAGACCTAAGAAACCTTTTTAAGAATGTCCAACTGCATCAACGCCAACCAAATTAAAGCTGAACTCGGTAGTTCGATCGCCGATGCCGATAACCACCCTCGCAGCCCTTCCGCGTGAGTGGGAAAACATGCATTATCACATCCTTAATTTTTAACCTTACTCCCTGTCAGGGTTCTAGTCATTAATTAAGGATGCGATCGGATCGAGTTGTCTAATTGCTATCTTTTTGCTTTACAGTTGACAGTAATACAGAACTTGGTAGTACGAAATGTACGATCGAACCGAACTAAACTACATTAATCCTACGATTGACGACTTATTTTAGCCGCTCCCTTAAATCGGCGATCGTTTTTACCTCCTCCCAATCCACATTGGCAGATTGCAGTAATTCCACTGCCAAACTAATTAAATGCTGGGGATAAACTCGCTCCTTGGCTGGCACGGGTAAAGAATTATTACGGCGAACTGTCTTAGCTGTAGCCGCTAACCATTCTTGCTGACTCTGCGACATTTTGATATTGACATTAACCATGATTTCAGTCTGTTGACTTTCCCCTGACTGTGTGTCCATTGGTAATTCGACAGCAATCTGTGTGGAAACTGCCTCCGTTACTGCCACTGGGGTAGCGATAGTTTCCACAACTGGTGGTACTGGTGCTGAAGGAGACTGCCCAAAATCGCTGAGTTTGCCCATTTTGCCCATCCGGCTCATGATTTTAACCCCCAAATTTTCATTAATTCTTTACCAAGACTGCGGTAAGCTACAGCTCCTGGCGATTTACTCGCATAAATAGTTACAGGCTGTTGACTCGCGATCGATTCTGCCACTTGGATATTGTCGGGGATAGTTGTATGCAACAGACGATAATTTAAGTCCTGGGCACTGCTAATTAAGAGGTCATCCGATTCGCGAGTCAGGACTAGACGCGGCTTGTAGCGATTTCGCAGCACATCGATCGGTAGATTTTGATTCTCCCCGCGAATTAGATCGATCGCCTCCGACAATCCCTTGAGCGCGGCGGGTTCGCATAACGTTGGTACCAACACTCGATCGCTGTTTAAAATTGCTTGTACCGAGGCTACCCCCAATCCTGGCGGACAATCCATCAAGACCACCTGATACTTTAAAGGTATTAACCCTTTAAGGGGACTTGCAAAGATATCCTCATTCGACGATCCTAACCGGAACATCTTAATGTCCCCTGGCAATACTGCTAGATGTTGGAGATTAGTAGCAGTTGGGGTGTTTCGGGTGGGGCTAGTGAGCCATTGATAGGCAGTTGGTTCGAGTCCTTCCACGCCCAAACCAAAGGATAGATGTAGCGACCCGCAATTATAAATCATCAAACCCGCAATCATCGCAAAATCGAACCCAGATTAACTGCAACTATCCGA
>NZ_PVWO01000233.1 GCF_003003845.1 Chamaesiphon polymorphus CCALA 037
CCTGGGATAAGATACTTCCAGCTTGTGCTTCTCTCAAAAAACGAGCCAAGCTAGAAAAGCGGATTGAATTCTCTAAGGTTGTGTCATTTACTTATTCGGAAAAATAGTTTTCTGCACCACTAAGGCGATCGCCTTTAGTAATTGGTAGTGCTGGATCGGTCGATCTTTACGAACAATTTTTGCAGGCAAAGTGACCATCCATTCAATTTATGGAAGTTGAATAATACTTACAAATCGATCGTCTAAATACTCAAATCCGCTAGGCTGTTTACGACTAATTAAGATCGAACAACTGAGATGGGATCGAGTAGAAATAGCCTCAAAAACTTCCTGATATCCTTCATATCCCCGACGATAATCTCTAGCAACCGGACGATCGGTTAAAATCGATTCAACTCCATCTAAAACTAACAAACATCGATATCGTTGAAACCGATCGAGCAAACAAGCGATCGAACCTGCAACTGTCATCGGTAATTGCCTATTTTCATCCAAGGGATCGAGAAGAGATTCGAGCAACCCCGCAAGCATGATGTCGATCGTGGGCGCAGGAGCGAGCGATTGCCAGACAAAGTACTCAAATGCTGGTGCGACTTCGGCTGTAATTTGTTTCACTAGTTCGGTTTTGCCAGTTCCTGACGCTCCTACGACTACCATTAGTCGGCACTCATCGACTAAAATCTTGTGACGCAGCCGCGATCTCTCCTTCATCAAACCAGTAACATCGGTTTGAGCGATCGAGTTCGAGTCTTCCGAGACAACATGACGGCGAACGCCTGCGCGATCGAAATCTGCCGAGATCTTACCCTTAGCTAAACCCGCATGGGTATAGTCGCCTACTGCTAGCACTAATTGTAAAGCCGCAAACACCCGCTCGATCGATCTCTTGTCTACCCCTCGATCGCCGCGCAAGATTTTTCTGACTGTAATCGGGTGAATCCCATCGGGTTCGATCGTTTGAACGCGTTCGGCGATGGCTCTAGCTCCCTGATGGACTCCGGTTTGCAGTTCTAAGGATTGGATTCGCTGTTGGACTTTTTGCAACCCGATCGATGTCAGCACAAAACCGCGATATCGTTTGGGATCTGGAAAAACGTAATTCATTGACGCGATCGGCTAATTATGTTAGCTAGTGTGCTGTTAAATTAAGTATTGAAGTGAGAAAGAAGCAAGCAAGAAAAGGCATTAAAAATATTACATCACCCAGTCATCAATTCTCCGTCCCAACAAAACCTGATGTATATAATGATGGATTACATTGCTTAGAGGAGCATGAAAAAAAGCTGAAAATACCAATAAAATTTCATTTGGTATTTTCAGCTTCGATCGATCTTTTAAGATACAGAAATCGATATCGAGATCGCGCGATCTCGATATCGATTATCAGCAAAATAAAATGGGGTAGGAAAGCAATTATGCTGCCAAGGTTTCGACTTTGGAAATCGCACTCAACACGGCAGGACGTGCGGCGATCGACTCATACCAACGGGCGACGTTGGGAGCATTGTCGAATTCCACACCAGCAAACGCCCGCCGCCATAGCCAGCCAAAATGGGCGATATCGGCAATTGAGTAATCATCTCCAGCCACATAAGCTCTTTGTGCTAGGGTGCTGTCGAGTAAACCGAGTGTCCGCTTGGCTTCGCCATGAAAGCGCGCGATCGCCAAGGGCATTGGTTCGGATGCCAGTTTTTGGAAATAGCCCGATTGTCCAAATGCTGGGCTGAGTCCGGAGGCATGGAAGAATAGCTGCTCGAACACCTGGGCACGATCGATCGGTTCTGTCGGCAACAATTTGCCATGTTTTTCAGCGAGAAAAACTAGAATAGCTGCGGATTCTGTAAGTGTGAATCGATCTCCAGTAGTGTTTTCATCGATAAGCACAGGTACTTTGCCAGCGGGGTTCACTGCCACAAAATCGGCTTCGCGCTGACCACCTTGGCGGATGTTAACCGGATGGAGCTTGTATTCAAGATTGAGTTCTTCCAAAGCGATCGGCACTTTGATGCCGTTGGGTGTAGGGAATGTGTAGATGGTATACATGGGGATCTCTTCTAAAAGATTGAATGGAAATTGGGTTATGCGAGGGATCGTGTTTTATGCAAGTAAAAGTGTTGACGAATCTTCGCCTCTTCGCCTAATGAAAATGCGCTCTCAACTAGAATCCAAAAGCGGTAAAACCTCCATCGACAGCAATGCATTGTCCAGTAATGTAACCGGATGACGGCATACACAAGAATGCTACTAGCCCAGCCACATCCTCTGGATCGCCAACCCGTCCCATCGGTGTTTGTGACAGTACCTCTTGCAGTAGCTCCGGATCGCTCAACAGCGGTTCCGTCAGCGGCGTTTGAATAAACCAGGGAGCTACCGTGTTGACTCGGATGCGATGGCCAGCCCATTCGACTGCCAGAGCGCGGGTCAACTGCACCAAGGCGGCTTTTGTCATACCGTAGGGGGCACCTGTGCGAATGGCTGTCAATCCAGCTACAGATCCGATATTGACGATACTGGCATCGGGACTCGCCTGCAACAGAGGGTACACAAGTTGGCAAAGCTCAAACACTGAATCTAGATTCGTTTGGAAGATCGAGGTATATTCAGCGGCGGTATAGTCCGCCACCTTTTTGCGAATATTAGTCCCGACATTATTTACCAGAATATCTAGAGAACCGAACGTGTCTCGAACATGGCTAAAAACTGCTTGACGACCTGCTGGAGTCGATACATCAGCAACGACACCATTTACCTTCAAACCTTGTTGCTGCCAAGTAGCGACCGTATCAGCTACAGATGCTTCACTCCGAGCGACGATCGATACTTCTGCTCCAAGAGCCAAAAACTCTGCGGCGATCGCCTTACCAATGCCTTTAGTGGCTCCTGTCACCAAGGCTTTTTTGTTTGTCAATGTCCATCGATCGCTCATATTAACCTGCCAAAAATTATCAGCTCATTCTTAATCTTCATCCATTTCTTAATTTGTTGAGTTGTTATTGAGTGGCAAGGGTTACGCCAATTAGGAGTAAGATTGCACCGAATGCTTTTTTCAGAGTGATGGGATCTTGAGGCGAGTCCAGTAAGCCAAAATGGCTAACTGTTAGTGCCATCACAATTTGTCCCGCCACAAATAGCACAAAAAATCGTCCAGCACCTAACTTGGGAATCAAAAATGTAGATCCAAAGACCAGAAAGGCACTGATAAACCCACTCAGGTAAAGATAACTGGGAACCTCTCGAAGTCGAGAAACCGCACCAAAATTACCCGTGAATGAAAAGAGTAAAAGCGTGGTAATTGCGCCCAGCAGATAAAACGGAATGTTTGCTAACAGGGCAGAGCCAACATATCTGGCAACAACTCCATTCATCGGCAAATAGACTGAGGTAATTACGCCCATGACGAAAGCGATTAGCCAAAATAACAGGGATTGCATTGACATTGAGATATCCTCAGTGAATTACCACGCTCTTGCATATTGCTGAGGATACGGGTGACCATCGACCCGTAATTCCTTGGCAGCGCGATGGGGCCAGTACGGATCGCGTAACAGTTCGCGAGCCAGCAATACTATATCGGCTTGCCCGCTATGGATTATCCGATCGGCTTGTTCGGGGGTGGTAATCATCCCCACCGCAGCCGTTGCGATCCCTGCGTCCTGTCGAATTCGATCGCTAAACGGCACTTGATAACCTGGCTCTGTCGGAATTTTAACCCCAGGAATCAGACCGCCTGTCGAACAATCCACCAGATCGACACCAGCAGTTTTGAGAATTTTGCTCAGGGCAATACTTTGCTCTAAATCCCAGCCCCCTTCTGCCCAGTCGGTGGCTGAAATCTTCACCCAGAGCGGCAAATGGTCGGGAAGGATGGCGCGTACTCCTTGGACGATTTCGACGAGGAGGCGAATGCGCCCTTCAAAACTCCCGCCGTAGCGATCTGTGCGGTGGTTACTCAATGGCGACAGAAATTCGTGCAATAAGTAACCGTGGGCGGCATGAATTTCGATAGTCTGAAAGCCTGCGTCGATGCTTCTTTGCGCTGCTTGGATAAAGGATTGCTGAATCGATTCGATCCCTTCAATTGCAAGCGCAGTTGGAACCGAACTCACGTCATTAAAGGCGATCGCACTCGGTGCAATGGGCTGCCATCCTCCTTCAGCCTGAGTTAGCGGATTGCCACCCGCCCAAGGCACGGTACAACTAGCTTTTCGCCCCGCATGAGCCAGTTGGATCCCTGCTACCGCACCTGCTTCCTGAATCAGTTTGGCAATTTTGGCGAGCATCGGCACCTGTTCGTCGGCCCAGATGCCTAAATCGCCAGGAGATATCCGGCCTAGTGGATCGACTGCTGCTGCTTCAGTAAAAACTAGTCCTGCGCCGCCCACAGCACGACTGACTAAATGAACTAAATGCCAGTCACTTGCCAATCCGTCTTGGCTAGAGTATTGACACATGGGGGAGACACCAATGCGATTGCGAAAGGTCACGCCTCGTTGTTGAAAAGAATCAAACAGAGCAGTCATAGTTCAGTCATCTCTCTAGCGAATCGACAATTACAGGCACCTTACCATTGAGTTTGGGTGTTTTCTGCTCCCGTTGAAGCAGGTTGATGAGTTTGACGGAGTAAACAAGCCCCAACTCTTCGATCGAAATCGGCACTTCGATCCAATTTGGTGTTGCCCAAGCAAAGAGATCGATCGCGATCTATCGGCGGTATAGAGCTGCCTCGATACTTACAGACTGGCAAAATCAGGAACGATACGTTCTTGGCGATATTGCTGGAATCGCTGCTTAAAGCCTGCTACCGTGTCTGGCTGACTCGTAAATCCAGCTCGACGGATCTTACCTAGTGCTAGCACGATGTCATAATCGATGGCGAACATAAATTCCAAAAACTGCCAATTCACCAGCGTCGAAAGATCTGAATTTGCCAGATTGTATTTTGATGCCATCGCTTTCCACAGTGAGGCATACTCAGCCATGAAACCTGCTAGGGGCAACGGACGCGGACTGCCCAGCGGTACGCCAAAGTCTGCCGCAAAAACGGGCCAAAGCTGAGACCATCGCGTGGGATCGCCGTTAGAGATATTGAAAATCTCACCAGCCGCCTGTGGAGTCTCGGCTGCCCAAATGGCAGCAGCGGCAACTTGTTCCGCATCCACGATCTGGGTCATAGCCCCAAAAGCAGCAGCACTTCCTGGAAAATCAAGACGCAAACCAACCTCACGCACGATTGAAGCATACACCGCGATCGAGAGTGCCAAGTTCATGGGATTGCCGACTGCAAAACCCGTCAGATGGGTTGAAATCAGATTCGTCCATTGCCAGGTGCTGCTCGGCGATCGCGATCGGAGATAGTCTTCCTGGGCATAGTAAAAATTTGGCCCGATATGCCTTGGCTCTGTTTCTAGAGCAGGTGATGGCGAAACGCCCACATGTACTCCATAATATTTTGCCCCCGTGATGAGAGTGACATGTTGTAGGGGTGCTCGCACCGACTCCAAGCCATCGATGGCATTCACTAATAATGCCAGGTTGGGCTGGACTTCTTCAATCCAACCCGCTCGCGGTGCGTAGGCTGCAAAAAAGAGATGACTCGCTTCACTGGCGGCTGCAAGTTTAAGACGAGCATCGGTGCTATCCAACAAATCGACACCGATCGCTTCATCTGCTCCTGGTACGGTTTTGCCAGATTGCGAAACTGCGATCGTCCGCCATCCGCCCACTTGTGCCAGTTTTGCGACGATCGCTCTACCAATGATTCCGGTTGCACCGACAACTACTGCGGTAGGCTTTTTGCTCTCGCTCATACAGTTTCTCCTCGATTGATGATTTTTTCGGGTGAGACGATCGGGTAGAATTCAGGGAAGGAAATCTCCCCCAATTCACTGCCGAACTAGTTGTAGAAAAGGCGATCGATCGCCGACCTATTGAGGCATCCAACCTGCAAACATTTTTTCAACGGCTTTTAAAGGTGCGGAGATCGCCGCAAATGCACTCTGAGAAACTGGATCGGGATAGACTTTTCAAGTCCTGCTTCCACCGCTTGCAGAACTGCCTGAGCGACGGCAATCGGTTCGGTTTTATCGACAGGTAAACCTTCTGTCATCGCTGTATCGACGGGGCCAGGGAAGACACCCACCACTTGTGTCCCTTGTGCTGCCAACTCGGCGCGAATGTCTTGAGTTAAGGAATGAAGGGCAGCTTTAGAAGCACTGTAGGAGCCAAAAACAGGCGCACTGGCAATAGATACCACAGATAACATATTGACAATCGCGCCGCCACCGTTGCGCTGCAAAATCGGTGCAAAGACCCGCACCATCGACAGCGTACCGAAGTAGTTGGTATTCATCTCCCATTGAGCGGTTTCCACACTATTAGGGGTAAATAGTCCGCCAGAGCCAATTACACCCGCATTGTTAATCAACAAGGTGACATCTTGGGCAGTTTCGGCTGCTGCCTTGACTCGATCGAGGTCGGTTACATCCAAGGCGATGGGAATAATGCGATCGGGCGCAATTGCAACTACATCTGCGAGTGATTCGAGCGATCGAGCGGTGGCATAAATCCGGCGAGTACCTGCCTGCAAGAGAGCCTCAACATAGGCTTTGCCAATTCCGCGATTCGCACCTGTGACAAAAGCAACTGAGTCTCGAACGTTCATAACAATCTCCTTAGTTAATCATCAAAATTTTTGCCGAAAAGCCATGTTGTACCTCTCTAAAGTTCGGCTACTTTAGATTCCATCGATTTTCTTTGAGGCCATTCGCATAAGTCTATTGCTTTCAATCGTCAGCGTCATTGACTGGGGTCAAGTTTCGATCGAATTTTTGAAACTTATTGTTAAGCGAAAAAACCATATTGAAGAGCGCAGACTAATGAAGGTCGATATTGCGCTGACTGCGACTAATTACACCATCTTGCTCCAAGCTTGAGAGTGCTCTGGAGAAGACCTCTGGAGCAATGCCAATTTCCTCAGCAATATCCTTGAATGAACGTTTCAAACTCACCTTGTTAGACTGGGCAACCAGTTGAAGGTAGTGTAGAACGCGATCGCGGGGAGATCGAATACTGCGGAGATGTAGCAAGACTTTAGTGTCATATGCCCGTTTCGCTAGTTGCGCCATTACTTCCATTGCTAACGTTGGCTGTTGTTCTAAGGTTGTTAACAAAATCTCTTTAGGCAACACCAGCACTTTTGAGGGGATCTGGGCGATCGCAGCACAGTCATAGACTGAATTAAACAATGCTGCCTCAGCAAAGCTCTCACCAGCCACCACGTCATAGTGTTGAATGACTTTTCCAGCTTGGGTGAAATGGGCAAGCCTAATTTTTCCTGACTCTACAACAAAAACTGACTCAGCCCGATCTCCCTGGTAAAACAGCGTTTGTCCATTTACCAAGTCTCGGTAGGCGATCGCTCCCTCAAGTAACATCAAAAGTGGTTTAGAACTCAGAACATTCATATCTCAATCGAGTAGCAATTTAATGGATCGCTTGGCTCTCAACGGTTACGATCGTCGGTATAGTCGGATTGGGCGCGATCGCTACTACATCAGTAAGTGCGTCAAGCGATCGAGCCGTTGCATAAATACGACGGGCACCTGCTCGGACTAATGCTTCGACAAAGGCTTTGCCAATACCGCGATTTGCACCTGTGACAAAATCAACTGAGTTGTGAATATTCATAGCAATCTCCCGATCGATGAAGGTTAAAAATTGAATCTTTTGTTGTCTACTGTTTCATCTTCTATCATTCCAATTAGTTTGAGAAGCAGGTAAAATAGAATATATCTTATTCAATTTTGGAATGACCTAGCCAATGGATCGCCTTGACTGTATTGAAAGTTTTGTGCGTGTAGTGGAAATGGGCAGCTTTTCGGCGGTGGCGCGGGAATACAACACCACTCAACCCACGATTAGTAAAAAGATCGCGGCATTGGAAGATTATCTGGACGTACAGCTTTTAACTCGATCGACGACTAAACTCCAATTGACGCAAGAGGGCGAACTTTTTTTCGAGCGGTGCCAGTCTTTATTAGATGCCGCCGCCGAAACGATCGCCAGTGTCGGTCAACGCCAAAACCCAGTTGGAACGCTGCGGGTCAACTGTTCGGTGGCATTCGGTCAGTATCAAGTTATCCCCTATCTCAAGGGCTTTCTCAGTCGCTATCCTGACCTGAAGCTGGATCTGATGATGAACGATCGCTTTGTCGATCTGGTCGAAGAAGGCATCGATGTGGCAATTCGGATTGGAACGGTGAGCGACTCAATGCTGAGCGTACATCAACTTGGCGTGACTCATCGGGTGACGGTGGCTGCGGTAGATTATTTTCGCGATCGCCCAGAACCCAAAACGCCTGAAGATTTGCTAGATTGCAACTGTATCGTCTATTCGCGTTTGGCAACTGCTAATGATTGGCATTTTCACCTACCGACGGGTGGTACCACCACAGTCACCGTCAACGGCAATCTGCGTGTTGATGGTTCTACTGGCGTTCGGGAAGCTGTATTCGCAGGATTAGGGATTGCAGTTTGCCCCGTTTGGTTGTTTGGCGATCTAATTCGATCCGATAGTTTAAAAGTTATTCTCAAGGATTATCAACCCACACCGTTACCGATTCACGCGGTTTATCGGCGCGGACGATTTATTCCCGCAAAAGTGCGTTGTTTTATTGAATATTTTACGAATGAATATCAGCT
>NZ_PVWO01000234.1 GCF_003003845.1 Chamaesiphon polymorphus CCALA 037
GGTTTAGAAATAGCAGTAATTGGAATCGCTGGTAAATTTGCAGGCGGTGAGACGAACGAAGATTTTTTGCACAATTTAGAAAATTGGGTCGAATTAATTACCCCATTTACCGATCGTGAAACCCGATCGAACGGGATCGATCGAGTGGGTGCAGTACTCAAAGATGTCGATCGATTCGACGCGGCGTTTTTCGGGTTCAATCCTAAAGAAGCTGAAACAATGGATCCGCAACATCGGTTGTTTTTAGAATCGGCGTGGGAAGCTCTCGAAAATGCGGGTTATAGCTCGGAAAATGAAGAAAGATCGATCGGCGTATTCGCAGGTGTAGGGATGGGAACTTACCTGTTATATAACCTCAGTCCCAATCCAGGACTAATCGAATCGCGGGGATTTTTGCCCACATTAGTCGGAGTCGATAAAGATTATTTACCCACCCGCGTGTCCTATAAATTGAATCTCAAGGGGCCGAGTATCAGTGTGGGGACGGCTTGCTCTAGTTCCTTAGTGGCGGTGCATTTAGCTTGTCAAAGTCTGCTTAGTGGCGAGTGTGACATGGCGTTAGCTGCGGGGGTAGCAGTGAAATCACCCCAGAGTGAAGTTACCCTCTCGCCTGACGAAATCGTGTCTCCCGATGGGCATTGTCGCGCCTTCGACTCTAATGCAAATGGTACGGTGGGCGGTAATGGGCTGGGAATTGTCGTATTGAAACGCTTAGAAGAGGCGATCGCCGATCGAGATCGGATTTATGCTGTCGTCAAAGGTTCGGCGATTAATAACGATGGGGCGATGAAAGTCGGCTACACTGCGCCCAGTCAGGAGGGGCAAGCTAAGGTGATTCGGGCGGCTCACCTGATGGCAGAAATCGAGCCGGAAACGATTAGCTATATGGAAACTCACGGTACGGGTACGGCATTGGGCGATCCGATCGAAGTTGCCGCGATGACACAAGCTTTTCGCGCATCGACAGATCGCAAGCAGTTTTGCGCGATCGGATCTGTCAAAACTAATATCGGACATTTAGATGCGGCGGCGGGGATTACCGGATTCATCAAAACAGTGTTGGCACTGCATCACAAACGGATTCCTCCCAGTCTTCATTTTGAAACTCCCAATCCGCAAATCGACTTTGCTAATAGTCCGTTTTACGTCAATACCCAACTTACCGAGTGGGCAACTAACAGTACTCCCCGGCGTGCGGGTGTCAGTTCCTTTGGCTTTGGCGGTACGAATGTCCATGCCATTTTAGAAGAAGCTCCACCCCTCGATCCGGTAACATCAGAGCCGCGAGCTTACCAACTGTTGGCACTGTCAGCGAAAACAGCGACAGCCTTAGATCGATCGACGGTTAATTTAAGCGATCGACTCCAGCACGCTACGGATCTCAATTTAGCCGATGTCGCATATACGCTCCAAGTCGGACGGTGGGCATTAGAACATCGCCGGATCGCCGTTGTATCCAGTCTGGAGGATGCGGTAGAAGTATTTAGTGCGGGGGACTCCGATCGCGTATTCACCGGACACACAACAGCCAGCAATCCACCTGTGATGTTTATGTTCTCTGGGCAAGGTTCCCAGTATGTGAATATGGGACGGGAACTATATGAGAGCGAAGCTACTTTTCGATCCCATGTCGATCTCTGTGTGACGTTCTTGCAATCCGCGCACGATATCGATCTCTGCCCAGTATTATTTGCAGATCCAGCCGATCTCGAAACAGCTACCCAGCAATTAACCCAAACCGCGATCGCCCAACCTGCCTTATTTACGATCGAATATGCCCTCGCTCAACTCTGGATCTCTTGGGGCGTAACTCCGCAAGGCGCGATCGGACATAGTATCGGCGAATATGTCGCTGCTTGTCTGGCTGGTGTCTTCTCCCTCGAAGATGCCCTAACGATCGTGGCGACGCGGGGACGATTGATGCAGCAGCAGCCCACAGGAACTATGCTAGCCGTCAATTTATCCGTCGGCGACCTGCAAACCTTACTCGACGATTCGCTGCACCTTGCAGCCAGTAATAGCCCCGATCTGAGCGTGGTTTCGGGGACGGTTGAGGCGATCGCGGGACTAGAGAGTCTACTGGCAACGCGGGGGATTACTTGCCGTCCGTTACATACTTCCCATGCTTTCCATTCGCCGCTGATGGAAGGAGCGATCGAGCCATTTATCGAGTGTTTGCGCGGTATTACGTTCGATCCGCCCCAACTGCCGTTTATTTCTAACGTTACTGGTACTTGGATTACCGCCGCAGCCGCCACCGATCCGCTGTACTGGGCGCAGCATTTACGTCAACCAGTGCAATTTTCAGCCGGAATCGCCGAGTTATCAACCAATCCCGATGCCATCTTCCTCGAAGTCGGGGCGGGGCGTACTCTGGGCACTCTCACCAAACAACAGGCACCAGATCGGACTATTCTCTATTCCCTACCCCATCCCCAAGATAAATCTTCGGATCTAGAATTGCTACTGAAAAGCTTGGGGCAACTGTGGTTGAGCGGTGTAGACATCGATTGGCAAAGCTTTTATGCCGATCGCCAATGCCAGCGCGTCCCCCTGCCCACCTATCCCTTCGATCGTCAACGATATTGGATCGACGCACCCGCAACCGATGCCAGTGAGATCGCTCCAACGCCAAAATCGGACATCGGTGATTGGTTCTACGTTCCTTCATGGAAACGTTCTATACTCCCCGCACTTGCACCCACAGATCGATCGCGTTGTTGGGTGATATTTAGCGATCGATTGGGCTTCGCAGACTCGATGATACAACGCTTGCAGGAGCGAGGAGATCGAGTAATTGAGGTCGAAATTGATACCCAATATAACCACCATAATGATGTTTATACGATCGATCCTAGCGATCGCACCCACTACGAGACGCTGATGCGATCGGTTTTAGAGGTCGATCGATCTCCGATTATTACTCATCTCTGGACGATAGGTGCGGATCTCTCCTTTGACGAATCGCAAACATTTGGTTTCTATAGCCTGCTCTATCTAGCTCAAGCGATCGGACAACAAAATAGCAACGATCCGATTCACATTGGCGTGGTAACTAGCAATAGTCAAGATGTGACGGGCACCGAAACGATTCAACCGGAAAAAGCGACTATGTTAGGAGCTTGTCGAGTCATTCCGCAAGAATATCCAAATATTAGCTGCTGTACGATCGATTTAGAAATTACAGCACAACGACTGGAAGTCGTTGCTAGTGGTGCGAAGTCCGCCTTCGCGGACTGGGATATCGATCGGACGATCGCCGAAATCCTCACCCAAGCCACCACACAGAGCGATCCGATCGTGGCTTATCGCGGCAATTATCGCTGGTTGCCGATCGCCGAACCCCTGTATTTAGAACCCGTCGAGTCGCCAACATCATTACGCGAGCGGGGCGTATATCTGATTACCGGAGGCATGGGCGGAATCGGACTGACGATCGCCGCACATCTAACCCAGACGGCAATACAACCAAAACTTATTTTAATCGGTCGTTCCCCATTTCTACCGCAAGCTGAATGGGCAGGCTGGTTGACGAGTCATGAGGACGCAGATCCCACCAGTACCAAAATCCACCAACTCCAAGCCCTCCAAGCGATCGGGGCAGAAATACTCATACTAAATGCCGACGTTGCCGATTTCGTGCAAATGGTAGCCATTCAAGGGCAAATCCAGCGTACCTACGGGCAAATTAATGGCATTTTCCACACAGCGGGAGTCCCTGGCGATGGCATCATCCAACTCAAAACGCCCGAAACCGCCGCCAGCGTGATGCGCCCCAAAGTTCAAGGCACGCTAGTACTCGATCGCATTTACCGCGACAAAAACCTCGATTTCATGGTCTTATTCTCCTCCCACAGTGCCCTGCTGGGTGGCATGGGACAAATTGACTATTGCGCTGCCAACAATTTCCTTGATGCCTTCGCCCTCTCCCAAGCCACCAACCCCAACTATCGCACCATCTCGATCGACTGGGATATCTGGCAAGAAGTCGGCATGGGAGCCGATCTCACTAAACTACCCGCTCACCTCCAGCCGGAACGATTAGCAGCCCTCGCCGCTGGAATTTCCCCCGCCGCCGGATGGGATGCCCTCCAGCGCATTCTCGGTAGCAATCTCGATCGGGCGATCGTCTCCACTCAAGACTGGCAGACAGTCCTCAAGCAACAACAGCAACGCACTGTCGCAACTGCCGAAACTCCTCAACATAACCCCCAAGAGACAACGGAGGGGCACGCTCGATCGATTCAAACTGCCTACGTCGCACCCAGTACTGAAATCGAACGACAAATCGCCCAACTATGGCAAACTCAACTCGGTATCGCCCAAATTGGTGCGAATGATAACTTCTTCGAGTTAGGCGGACATTCCCTTCTCGCCGTGCGGGTAGTCTCTCAATTGCGGGAAATCTATCCCGTCGATCTATCCCTCCGCACCCTCCTATCCGAAGCCCCCACCGTCGCAGGATTGGCAGCCATCATCGCCGATCTCCTCAGTGAGCCAGACGATTCTGATGAGATGATTCGCCTGTTAGCCGAGATTGAAAATTTGTCGATCGATGAAGTACGCGATCGATTGGCTCAGGAAGAGGCGATCGTTAAATTAATTGAGAATTGAGAATTGGGTTTTTAGAACGGAGATTTAAACTCTGTCCTAAAAAGCGGATGTTTTTTTAACCGCAGAGACGCAGAGGACGCAGAGAAATTATTAGTCAAGCACCGTCTCAGTTTCAGTTCGATCGAGATCAATTAAATATAGTTGTGAAATAGAGGATTTAAAGCATGGAATTCAGTTTATTCTACTTTTCTGGCGACGGCTCCACCACCAGTCGCGATAAATATCGCCTGCTGATCGAAGGCGCGAAATTCGCCGATCGACATGGGTTTGCCGCAGTTTGGGTGCCCGAACGTCACTTTGATGCTTTTGGAGGCTTGTACCCCAATCCAGCCGTCGCTGGAGCCGCGATCGCCGCCCTCACTGAAAACATTCAAATCCGCTCTGGTAGCGTCGTCATGCCCTTGCAAGATCCCTTGCGTGTCGCGGAAGAATGGGCGATGGTAGACAACCTTTCTCAAGGGCGAGTCGGACTCTCATTTGCGCCTGGTTGGCATCCCAATGATTTTGTCCTCGCACCTGAAAAATATGCCGACAAAAAAGCGATTATGTGGCGCGATATTCAAGTAGTTCGACAACTTTGGCAAGGTGAATCGATCGAATTAATCGGCGGGCATGGTAAACCTGTCAACATCAATACTTTTCCCAAACCATTGCAGCCGCAGGTACCAATTTGGATTACTTCACTATCAGACGAATCATTTATTGAAGCAGGTAAAATCGGCGCAAATATTCTCACCTCTCCCCTATATCAAAGCCTCGATGAAATCCTTCGCAAAATTACTTTATATCGTCAATCGCTAGCCCAAAGCGGTCGCGATCCGCAGAGTGGGAAAGTATCGATGATGATTCATACATTTATTGGTAACGATCTGGAGTCTGTCAAAATCAAAGTCAAGCAACCATTTAAAAATTATCTCAA
Source organism: Chamaesiphon polymorphus CCALA 037 (assembly GCF_003003845.1). Lineage (GTDB taxonomy): Bacteria > Cyanobacteriota > Cyanobacteriia > Cyanobacteriales > Chamaesiphonaceae > Chamaesiphon > Chamaesiphon polymorphus. The sequence goes on from NZ_PVWO01000234.1 coordinate 5,534, forward strand.
AACTCACTTCGATTTGGTAGTTAAGTCTGCTGGCGATCTACGGTTCTCGATCGATCCAAAAACCATGACTGCTCGCGATCTCGACGATCTATTAGAATTCAGTTTCGAGACTTATTTTAACGGCAAAGTACTGATGGGAACGCCGATGCAATGCCAGAAAATTATCGATAGTCTGCAACAGGCTGGAGTCGATGAAGTTGCCGCTCTGATTGATTTTGGCGTAGAATTTGACTGGGTAATGGAGAGCTTGGATTTTCTCAAAGATCTCAAAAACAGTTATACATCAATCGATCGAGTCAAAACCTTAGTGAGTTAAAGAAACTAGATGACGAACATCAACTGGAACATTCTCATCGCCGCCGTCAGTGGTGCTGCGATCGATTTTTTGGAGATTGCCGTAATTGCCTATGCGATCGCTCGATCGGGTTATCGAAAAGAAGCCATTGCAGGTAGTATTTTTGGTGTATCGTTAGTTGGAATAATTGCCATCCCTTTTGGTGGCATCTTGCGATCGATTCCCCTCAATTGGCTAGAAATTCTCGTCGGCGTGACATTACTTTGGTTTGGTTCGAGATGGGTAAATAAATCCATCAAACGGCTGGCAAAAGGCAAACGAGCGGGGTGGATGTCTGACGATCCACTTGCTGCTGAGGAGATTGTATTAGACGAGCAAAATTTGGGATTCAATCAATTGAATTTCTGGGTGATGGCAAAAAGTGCGATCCTGGAAACTTTTGAAGTTGCAATTCTCGTTGTCACTTTAGGAGTGGCTTCGGGTGCATGGTATGAATCGCTAGTTGGCACTGCGATCGCGCTGGTATTTTCAGTACTGATTGTCACGGTTTTACACAAGTATTTGTTGAATGTACCAGAGGTCTTAATTAAGTTAGGATCGGGGATTTTATTAGGTGGATTGGGTACATTTTGGTTGGGTGAGGGATTGGGTTTTGATTGGTTATTTGGGGATTTAGCGATCGCGGCGATTGTTGCTGCTTATAGCGGGATTGCGGCGATCGTTTTGTGGTGGTTGAAACGCGATATTTTAGCGGTTGAAATCGTCGATCGGACAGAGTTGCCATAAGTTACACTAGAACCCCGACTTCTTCGAGAAGTCGGGGTTCTTTGCTCGCACTAAATATTTATTTAAAAATTACTATTTAACAATGAACGATTTATCAAAACGAATTGCTGCATTGTCGCCAGAACAACAGGCACTATTAAAACAGCGACTAAATCAAAAAAAGACAATTCAACAGCCTCACTCCTGGGCAATACCCAAGCGCGATCGATCGACAGAACGAGATCGGTGTATAGTTTCCTTTGGGCAACAACGGATGTGGTTTCAAGACCAATTGGGAACTCAAAGTGCGGTTTCTAATAACGTTTCGATCGCACTGAAAATCTCTGGTAATCTCGATGTGAATGCGCTCGAACGCAGTCTTGCTGAAATTATCGATCGACATGAAGTTTTACGGACGACTTTTCAAACTATTGCTGGCGAACTGATTCAAATCATTCATCCTATCGGTAATTGGTATATGCCTTTTATCGATTTACGATCGTTAAATCCGTCAGCGAGAGAACTAGAAATAGAGCGCATCGCTCAAGCTCAAGCCTGCCAAATATTTAACTTAGAAACCGATGTCTTGTTACGATCGAGTCTATTGATTTGCGATCCTGCCGAACATATCTTGTTATTAACATTGCATCATATTAGCGTCGATGCGTGGTCGATCGGGGTCTTTTTTCGCGAACTGAGTGCGATTTATGCTGCTTTTGCTGGCGATAAACCTTCACCTTTGGCGGCATTACCAGTTCAATATGCCGACTTTGCAATCTGGCAACGGCAACATTTACAAGGGCAAATGTTAGCGGCGGATCTGACTTATTGGCAACAAAAATTGCACCAAGCTCCCGATTTATTGCCATTACCAAGCGATCGATCTCGTCCTTCAGTACAATCTTTTACGGGTAAAACGCTATCTTTTACTATTCCTAAACCGCTGACTGATTCGATCGGGGCATTATCTCAGCAAGTTGGCTGTACGACTTTTGTTACTCTATTAGCTGCCCTGCAAACATTACTATTTCGGTATAGTGGGCAAGAAGATATCCTCGTCGGTGCGCCGATTGCCAATCGTCAACAACCGGAACTAGAAAATTTAATCGGCTGTTTTATTAATACTTTAGTCTTCCGCAGTGACTTGTCGGGCAATCCCAGTTTCCGGACTTTACTCGATCGCGTGCGCGAAACAGTATTAGGTGCATTGGCTCATCAAACTTTGCCGTTTGAAAAATTGATAGAAGAACTACAATTAGCCAGAAACTTAACTTATGCACCATTATTTCAGGTGATGTTAGTGTTTCAAAATGCCTTTTCGATCGAGAATATCGAACTGCCAAATTTGGTTGTCGAACACGATCGAATTGACAATCATACATCTCAATTTGACTTTACCATTCACCTAGTAGAATCCGAGATCGGGCTGATTGGCAAACTAGAATATAACACCGATCTCTTCGATGAATCCACGATCGAGCGGCTGTTGGCACATTTCCAGACTTTACTGGCGGGAATAGTCACCAATCCCGACTGTTGTTTGGCAGATTTACCCCTGCTCCCACTTAGCGAATTGCAGCAGTTACAAGCGTGGAATCACAGTGCTGTTAACGATTTCCCCGTGCTGGCGATCGATCGAGCTTTTGCCCTCCATGTAGCGCGAACCCCCGATGCAGTGGCGGTAATCTGTGGTGACGAACGACTTACCTATCGCGAACTCAATCGACGTAGCAATCAACTCGCCCATTATCTCCAGAATTTGGGCGTTAAATCAGAAAGTTTAGTTGGTATTTGTGTGGATCGATCGATCGAGACGATCGTGGGTTTATGGGGCATTATCAAAGCTGGCGGCGCATACGTGCCGATCGATCCTAATTATCCAGCCGAACGCTTGGAGTTTATTCTCGCTGATGCTCAGGTATCGGTATTATTAACTAAACAATCGCTGGTTCAGCGGTTGAAACCGCTGCTAGTGGTGCAAAGTCCGCCTACGCGGACTAATATTGATTCCCGAATGGTTTTGCTTCTCACGGTTCGCTCATTTTGGAGAGAGGTAGTCAAATTGGGTTAAAGTTTGACAATGAGCAAGCCTGTAACCTTAAC
>NZ_PVWO01000235.1 GCF_003003845.1 Chamaesiphon polymorphus CCALA 037
CCTTAGACTACTAGATCTTGTCGGGATCTTAAGGAAACTTTCCGTGCGATGTTGAAATCTAAAACGGAAATCGATGGCAAGGTCTATCTAGAGATAATCTAGCTTAGAGAGTGACGATCGCGAATAAAAAACAACGCTCGTAGCGATTTTGGTAAGTAAGGTGGGAAATATAAAGATACTGGCAGTGCCGCGAGCACATTCCCTGTTACCCAGCCAATTCGGACACCACAATCATGAGTGTAGATCCCAAAACTCAGAGTTTATTTGACGCGATCGCTACCAGCAACCATCTGCGAGTCAAGCTGCTAATCGATGCTGGGGTAAATATCAATGCCGCTAACGATCGCGGTCAAACACCTCTAGCCGTAGCTTGTCGCCAAGGTAATTTGGAAATTGTCAATCTACTCATTGCCGCTGGTGCCCAAATGCAAGCACAGACAGAGCCAATCCCACCCGCACGGACAGATCGAGAGCGGGCGAGTACCAGTGAGTCCGAAACTTTCCAATCGCCAACTCAAGAGCACCAAATCTCGTTTGAAAACTTGCTCGAACTGATCGATCGACCGATCGATGCGAATGCTACTCAAGTCGAGCAAATTATGCCCATTGCTGAGTTACCTTTAAGATCGCAAGTGCTGCCACCGACAACTGAGTTGGAGCGGATCTCTAGTAATTGGCAAGATTTAGGCGCAGATGCGGAGGCAACCTATACTTTCGACCTAGATGCAGTTTTTGCAGCTAATGAAGCTGCTAGCCAGCAAGTATTACCAACCGATCCGGATCGGTTTATCGAAAACGAGAGCACGATGACGTCGATCGAGCCTCCAGCTAGTGAAGTTGAGTTTGAACCGGGTGAAACTTATGCTTTCGATCTCAGTCCCGAATTAGATCGGCTTACCTCTGAGTCACTCACAAATTCAGATCGGCTCTCGGTGCCCATGGGCGAGTGGGGAGACACGGAAACTTACGTGCTAGAGAACTTCTCCGCGCTCGCCGCAGATATAAATAGCCCCAGCAGCGACGATCGACAAGATCTACTCGGCGTAGGGAAGATGGAGCTATTTGGCTTGGACGAGCATGGCTTCATGCCCAGTCAAACTTGGGAAGATGGGGAAACTTATGCCATCGATCTCGAAGATCTGGATTCTGGAGAGCTACGTCACAACTCGGATCTAGCTGTTAAAGCCGAACGACACTTACTCTCCGATCTCGATTCTAGTCTGTTTCCCGTAATTGCTGGGGAAGATGAGCCAGACTACGATCCGGATACGCAGACTAGTACTGACATTTTTGGACAAAGTAGCCTCAAGCAGAACGAACGCGAAGAAGATCTAGATCGCGGCTATGAAGAAAACGCTACCAATACATCATTGATGGCAGCAGCGATCGATGGCGATCTCGATTTAGTCCAACAAGCGATCGAGGCGGGTGCTAATCTCGATCGTTATGATTGGAATCTGGGTCATTCGCCGCTGGGAATGGCAATCGATCGCGGACATCTGGAGATCGTCCAATGTCTGCTAACTGCTGGCTGCAATCCTCACTGCGGTAGCACCACTACCACAGCCCTCGGTTTGGCTGCTGAATGCGGTGAGGTCGAAATCATTCAAATGCTGTTGCCACGCGGCGTAGATGTCAATGCACCCGTCGGCGCGGATGGCTGGACGGCGTTATTATCGGCCATTAGCAAAGGACATCGGGCGGTAGTCCAGTTATTGGTAACGGCGGGGGCGAATGTCAATGTCTGGAGTCGCGGTGAGACTCCAATTCTCTTGGCTGCCAAATGTGAAGAACGCGAAATCTATCAATATTTGTATCCCTTAGTTAATACTGCCATTCGGCGGTGTGCCGATCGCGATGGCGAGCAATTGCTCCAAGCCACTCGCAAACGTCGCATTCGCTCCCAAAATCGTCCGGTGGAGAAATTCATCGAAATGGCCACAATTGGCAATATCGATGAGGTAAATCGGGCGATCGAAATTGGGATCGAAGTTGACGAACTCGGTGCCAAAGGGCACACCGCACTGATGGCTGCGGCTTATCACGGACATCGATCGATCGTCAATATCCTCTTATCCGCAGGTGCCGATCCCAATCTCCTCAGTGACGATAACGGCTTAGGCACTGCGGGGATGACCGCACTCATGTATGCCGCTGGTAGCTTCTTTGCTAGCAATCGCCAGCAAATCGTCCAACTGGCGATCGCGGGCGGTGCGGAGGTCAATCAACGGGGCGCAGGTGGTAGAACCGCGATCTTCTATGCGGCTCTGGCAGGTTCTGGCTATACGAATTGTGTCGAAACGCTAATCGCTGCGGGTGCGGATCTGGAGATCCAAGACGATCTCGGGCATACCGTGCTATCTTCTGTCGCCGCCGCCGAAAATTATCAAATGTTCAATCTGCTGATGCAGGCGGGAGCCTCTACCACTGGCTTAGAGTCGATTCAATTAATTCAAGCTGCTGGTGCTGGTAATGTCGAGCGCGTCCAATCGCTGCTGGCAACCAATGTCAATCTGGATCTCGATCGTGGTGCGGCGATCGGCAATGCCGCCGCCGCCGGACATACCAAGATCGTCGAGCTATTGATTCGCGCTGGGGCAAATGTGAATTTACGGGATAAATTAGGCTTTACGCCGATCGCCAGTGCTGCTTATGCAGGCTATGGTGAGATCGTCGAATTACTGATCGATGCAGGTGCCGATACTCAAGCTCCTGCTGATAGTTCTCAAAGTTATTCTGCTCTAGAATACGCCCAGATGGGTCTGTATCAATTCGATCGAGACGATCTCCAACACGCTCAAATTATTCGCCAGTTGCAACAATTGGGGGCGAGATAGGGGTGGATGGGTGGATGGGTGGATGAGTGGATGGGTAATGGGTAATGGGTAATGGGTAATGGGTGAAAGGACAATTGTCTTCTCACCTCTCCCCCTTTCCCTGTCTCCCCTTCTTAATTCCCGCTAGTCTGTTGCCATTGTTGTAGTAAGTCGCTGGCTGCTTGATAGTCTTGGGTATTACCTTGTCGCTGGGATAATTTAGCGGCTTTTTGCAGATCTGACATGCCACCAGCGCGATCGTTTAAGTTACCGTACTTGAGTACGCCACGATTGTAGTAAGCATTTGCATTTCTGGGTCTGAGTTGAATGGCGCGATTGTAGTCAGCTAATGCGCCTTGATAATCTTGGAGTGCGGCTTTGAGATTGGCACGATTGTTGTAGGCAGCATCATAACTGGGTTTGAGTTGAATGGCGCGATTGTAATCGGCTAGCGCGCCTTGTTCGTCTTTGAGTTTCGTTGCTTTGAGCAAGCCGCGATTGTAATAAGCATTCGCATTTCGGGGATTGATTCTAATGGCGCGATTGTAGTCAGCTAATGCGCCGCGATCGTCTCCTTGCTTTTGTTTGCGTAATCCTGATAAAAAGTAATCGCCAGAACCTTGTCCTCTAGCAACAGATATTGCTAGCGCGCTTGGTTTTGAGGCATTGACTAATTCCATCGAATCTTTAGCAATGGCGATCGATTGTCCGAGGATAATTATTGCGCCAATGCCGATCGTTCCCGCCCACAGTGAGATTTTAGATGACATAAAAGTTACTCCAATTTGCGATCGTAATTATCATAGCCCGATCGTACCTACAATTAATCGATCGCCGACTTTTTTTAAAGATTAAAATATCCCAAACATTGAGGATGTTACTATAACCTAGTCTCTGTAATGTTTCGATCTCAAAACGATTTTCGATTATCGGACGATCGAGGCTAGTTCGAGTCAGCTACTAGGCTAATAACGATCGGCTCGATCGCATCCGCAACTGCCACTAGTAGTTTACAGCCCAAAGTAAGCTGTATTTCTTGCCCCCTGTCTCCCAGTCTCCCCCTCTCGCCATCCTACTAGTGAAGAATTATAGCTACTCACGCTCGATCGCTGCGATTCTCAATTCTCAATTCTCAATTCTCAATTAATTTACCTGTTCGATGCTAGGATGAATCCAGTCTGCCAGCCAAACGGCTCTGACAGAAAATTACGCTTGGTATTAACCAGCGACGACGAGCGACGGGGAAAGATTGGTGTAAATCCAACACTGTCCCGCAACTGTAATGTATTTGAGATGTCCTAGCTTCGTATCCAGATGGTGTTAGATCTCGAATTAACTAAGTCAGAACACCTGTGGGCTATGGTCGATCGCGTTCATCTGCGAGGTTCAAGATGACTGCATGTCAGTATCGAAAAGTTGCTACATTACTAGCAATGGTTGGATTGAGCGGCTATCTAGTAGTTGCTTCACCCACCCCAGCCCAGGCAATGCACATTGCCGAAGGCTATTTGCCCCCTGTGTGGGCGGTCTTTTGGTGGGTGGTTGCGATCCCATTCTTTGTGTTGGGTTTGCGATCGATTACGCGCATTACCAAAGCACATCCAGAACTCAAAGTACTCCTGGCATTAGCTGGAGCCTTCACCTTCGTCCTCTCCGCACTCAAAATCCCCTCTGTTAATGGCAGTAGCTCTCACCCAACCGGAACGGGGCTGGGCACAATTTTATTCGGCCCCTTAGTAATGTCGGTGATGGGTGGTTTGGTACTATTATTTCAGGCACTCCTGCTCGCTCATGGGGGACTGACAACATTGGGGGCAAATGCCTTTTCGATGGCCATTGTCGGCCCGATGGTAGCTTATGTCGTCTACAATGCGATCGCCAAAACCGGACATCAGAAAATTGCCGTCTTTTGCGCCACACTCTTAGAAGATTTGTGTACTTATCTCGTCACTGCGGTGCAATTAGCTCTAGCTTTCCCAGCGATACAGGGTGGATTTATGGCCGCTTTTATTAAATTTGTCAGTGTATTTGCCATTACCCAAATTCCCTTAGCTATCAGTGAAGGTTTATTAACCTTGCTAGTATGGAACTGGCTGCAAGATTACGGTCAACAGGAACTCAAAACACTCAGACTATTTCAACAGGGCAAGAATTTAGATGCAGAAACCATCAATTAATGTGTGGTTATTAACTGGTGCGGCGATGTTATCGCTGGCTCCGGTATTAATACATCAGGGTAAAGAATTTAAAGCAACAGATAGTATCAATATTACCGCGATCGAACAAGTCAAACCCAGTTACAAACCATGGTTTGAGCCGATCGTCAAGCCGTCTGGCGGCGAAGTCGAAACCTTTTTATTTGCCACTCAAGCCGCGATCGGATCGGGAGTTACTTGTTATATTTTAGGCTTATATAAAGGTCGTACCGAACGCCGCAAAGCAGAAGAAGTGCCCACCCCCGTTGAATATCGGGATTAGTGCATATTCAGATCGATACTCTTGCCTATAGCAATCGGCTCCGCCACTTACCGCCCGCTCAAAAGCTCTGTTTTGCGATCGCCATGCTGTTGCTGGCGTTGGTAACTCACTATCCCATCCAACTGGCGATGCTAGTGTGGATGAGCGTTTGGATTGTATTTCATGCTGGCATTCCCTGCCGTATTTATGCTGCGATGATGCTGGGTGTGATGACATTTCTAGTTACGGGAATGCCAGCTCTGGCGATCGAATATACTAGCTCGTCCGCAGACATCCACGCCGATGCTTGGGGACAAATTAGTGTCTGGGGCGGACAACTCTATCTGAGTCGTCAGGGTACGTTTCAGGCAATATCTGCTTCGATGCGATCGCTTGCGAGTACTTCCGCGTTATTTTTTATTATCTTGACAATTCCGGCGATCGATCTAGCTTCGCTCTGCCAAAAAATTGGTTGTCCGCCGATTCTCATCGAGCTATCGTTGTTAGTCTATCGCTTTATTTTTCTATTGGCAGATACAGCCCAAAAAATAACCACTGCGCAAATTTCGCGTGGTGGTTATCGCACTCATCGGCTCAGGATAAACAGCTTAAATTTATTAGTTCGGCAGTTAATTCAGCGAACGGCTAGCCGTTATCAGCAGTCGATCCTCAGCATCAATGCCAGAGGTTTCAATGGAGAATTTCGATTTTGGCAACCTGTCGCTTATCGATATTCATGGCGTTATGCCACAGAATCGATCTTCGGTTGCACGATCCTGATAATTGGAGAAATTTTGTACCGTAGCTATGTCTGAATATTTGCTGGAGTTTAAAGATGTTTATTATAGTTACCCGATGGCAACTTCGCCAACCCTGCAAGGATTAAACTTGCGGTTACCCAAGTATAAAAAGACTGCATTAATCGGCCAAAATGGTTGCGGTAAATCGACGATGTTTCTAATTGCCGATGGCTTGGCTAAACCCGATCGAGGTGTAGTGATGCTGGATAACATCCCGCTCACTTTCGATCGCGCTGCACTCAAAAGATGGCGACAAAGAGTTGGATTAGTTTTTCAAGATCCCGAGCAACAACTAGTTGCCCCAACTGTTGCCGCAGATATTTCTTACGGACTATGCAATCAAGGTTTATCTGAAGCAGAAGTAGCAGCAAAAGTAACTCAAACTCTCAGGGATTTTAATTTAGAAGCCTTAGCCATGTCCCCACTTCAACACCTCAGCTTGGGGCAAAAAAAACGGGTGAGTATTGCGGGCGTAATGGCATTACAACCAGATTTATTACTATTAGACGAACCGACTGCTTATCTCGATCCCGTACAAACGCGCAATCTTTTAATAGAACTAGAAGCGATCGCCAAATTGGGAACAACTTTACTAATTGCCACCCACGATTTAGATTTTGTCTATCAATGGGCGGATTGGGTATTAGTAATGGAGCAGGGCAAATTGATTGCTGAGGGCGAAACCATCGCTGTTTTTACACAGCTCCAATCCATGCCAGATTTTGCTTTGGGAATGCCCATATTATGGCAGATGTGGTCGCGGTTGGCCGATCGAATGCCACACCTTCCCGCCCCCAGATCCATCGATGAATTTACTACTTATCTAGAAAAAGATCGCTTCAACAACTAGCAATATACGGCACCGATCGGTTGCTAGCGATTCTAAGTTCGCCGCTGCGATCGATAATTAAAAGTTTATTTACCTTGACAAGCTTTATATTTACATCCATGACTCAGTTCTAAAAGCCGATCCGATCGCTGCTAAGATTTATACTTGCAGTATATTGGAAAGTCTATGTTAAATCGCTTGGTAACTAGTCCCTATACTCTCATCTGGACGATCGCGATCGCTACTTGTTTTCCGGCCCTACCTAGCTATGCACGCAAGATCCTTAAGACTAACCCCTTTCCCACAAGTGGTAAATTAATCGAACTCACTAATGGCGATTTGATGTGTTATGTAGACATCATCGACTTCAGGGGTAAAAAGTACACTCTTGGGGCAGATTTTGAGATCTGCAATCGTACTAGATATTTGAACCAGCGTGTCAAACTAACTTATCGAAAAACTAAGGTAAATCATTGCCAAGGTATCGATGCTTGTGGCAAGAGTATTGTTAAGAATTTAATTGTCAAAATGGAATTAATTCGCAAGTAAAGGAGTAACAAGAAAATCACATCCCAAGTCGTAGGGTGTGTTCTCGCGATCGCGTAACGCACCAGCCTGTCTACTTAATTATTAACGATTCGATCGAATAGTTCGTGACTGCGATCGATAACTTCACCATTAAATAATTTAACGACATTATTAGTCGCCATTTCCAGTTCGGGATCGACTTCAGGTTCTTCGAGTTCGTCTGCTGAATTATTTGCCGCGCGTTCGAGATCGATCGAATCAGGCGGCTCGGCAAAATCCGTCGATTCGACAAATAAATCGACTGGTACTGCTGGTGGCGATGGCGGAGATAGTGCATCGAGTAGCTCTGCACGAGCGGGAGCTAGCGGCTGCAAATCAATCGTCGATTCTGGCAAATCTTCATCGTCGTCAGTAAAATCGTCAGCCATCTCATCGTCTACTGTGTCGTCTCCCGCGTCTGGTGGCGATATGACTACTGGAACTGGAGGAGTCTCTACAGACGGCGGTGGTGTTGCTGGAACCGGACGCGATTCGATCGGCGACGGTGGCGTCACTGCTGGAGCTGGAGGAGTCTCTACAGGCGGCGGTGGTGTTGCTGGAACCAGACGCGATTCGATCGGCTGTGGTGGCGTTATGGCTGGAGCTGGGGGAGATTCTACAGGTGGGGGGGATACAGGCGATGGAGTGGGTGAGATCGAACTAGACTGATGTTGACTTTTACCCAATACTTCCAATTTGACAGCGATCGAGCGTCCGAACATATTGCTAAATACTTTAGCTAATTCGGGCACTTTGCCAGCCGCGATCGTCTGCATCGTACTAGATTTCATCGCTACTACTGCTTGCGCTTCGGAAATCGAGATCAAAGTTCCAAAGGGTTTAAATAAGTCCCTACTCGCAGGTAAAAGCTGCTGCAAGACCCGTTCCCAGGTCGCGGTGATGTCTTCAGTGGCGATCGGATTTGCAGTTGCTCTAGGGGCTGCTGGTGGGGGGAGTTTGTGTCCGCCTTCTGGTTGCGTTGCCATTGGCGGATGAGCAGGTTGACTCGTTGGTGGGGGTGCGGTTGGGATGGAAATAGTTCCAACAGGCATAGCAGGTATAGCGGCTATGCTAGGCAGAGCTGAAGATGGTTGCTGTTTGAGTTCTAGTAATCCTAAGATCGCGATTTCCAGCCAGAGCTGCGGCTGGGTGGTGTGTTTGAGTTGAATTTCGCTATCTTTGAGATGTTTTTGCCCCAGCAGGATCTGACTCAATTGCCAAGTC
>NZ_PVWO01000236.1 GCF_003003845.1 Chamaesiphon polymorphus CCALA 037
CATTTAGGCGAGCTTTTACAGCAGTCTGGCTGTAATGTTAAAGTTATCAGATTACCAGGGATTGAAAAAGGTGTTGATGACTTTATCGTCGCGCAGGGAATCGATGCTTTTCGAGCTATTTATCAACAAGCATTAGAATTAGAAGTAGATCTCGCTCAGTCGAAACGACATAGTGAATTAAGTTATCCACCAAATCTGGCACTAGAAAGTAGATATTTACATGGTCTTGAGTTTCCAAGCATTGGTATTGTCGGAATTAAATCTGCCAAAGGTACTGGCAAAACTACGGCATTAATTCCAGTCGTTGCTGCTGCTCAAGCAAACAATCGTCCGGTATTATTGTTGACGCATCGAATTCAATTAGGACGATTTTTATGTCAGCGAATTGGTGTGAATTGGATTAACCAACAGTTACCCAAACAACAATCGGATAGTCTCGGCTTATGTCTGGATTCAATGTGGAAACTCAATCCTAACGACTGGGAAGGTGGGGTAATTATTTTAGATGAAGTCGAGCAATCTCTTTGGCATTTACTCCATAGCTCGACTTGTAAAAAGAAGCGACTGGCGATTTTAAAAACCTTTCAACACTTAATTGCCAGAGTCATCGAGACAAATGGACTCGTCATTGCTCAAGATGCCGATTTATCCGATATCTCGATCGATTATCTCAAGAAATTGGCAGATCGCGAGATCGAGCCGTGGATAGCCATCAATCAATGGCGCGCCGAGCGAGGCTGGGATGTCCATTTCTACGATAGTCCCAATCCTACCGCGCTCATCCACCAGCTAGAATTAGATTTACGTGCTGGGCATAAATGCTATGTTACCACCGACAGTCGATCGGGTCGTTATGGCTCCGATACGATCGATCGTTATATCCAACAAGCTCTCAAACAACTCGAAGATAGTTATACCAAAACGCTCGTAGTTTGCAGTCATACGACTAATACTACCGGACATCCCGCCGTCGATTTTGTATCCTCGATTAATACTCAAGCTCCCGAATATGATGCGGTATTTGTGACGCCAACTTTAGGTACTGGCATCAGTATCGATGTCAAACATTTCGATCGAGTATATGGGATTTTTCAAGGTGTCATTCCCGATACCGAAGTTCGACAAGCATTAGCCAGAGTAAGAGCCAATGTACCGCGCTATATTTGGTGTGCCAAACGTGGCATGGGTACGATCGGTAGTGGTAGTAATAATTATCGATCGCTAGCGTATTGGTATCAAGAAAATTACAAAGAAAATTACGCGCTGATGTGTCCATTAACGCGGATCGATGTCGATTTACCATTTGTTTTCGATCCGATCCATCTACGGACTTGGGCAAAATTTGCCGCGCGGATTAATGCTTCGATTACCTTGTATCGCGATGCCGTCAAAGCTGGTTTACTTGGCGAAGGACATCAAGTACATGTAATTAGTGAAGATCGCGATCGTGAGAGCTTACAAGAGCTACGTACTGCCTTAATTCAGGCAACCAAAACCGACCCTCAAAAGTCGATGGAAATCATGCGTCAAATTGCTGACGTCCACAAAGAAAAATCGCAACGCGATCGCGAATATAGCCTGATCGGCACGCAAACTAAAAAGATTCAGCAACAGGTCAAAAATCAAGCAGCACAAGCCGTTGCCGCCGCACCAGATCTCGGACATCGCGATTTTCAATATCTATCGAACAAACGTTTTCTCACCGATTTAGAACGCGCCCAAGTCGAGAAATATACCCTCCAGCAGCGATATGGCGTAACGATTACACCCGAACTCAAACTCAAAGATGATAAAGGTTATTACGGTCAATTATTAACTCACTTTTATCTGCTCAATCATCAACAATATCTCCCTCAATCTATTTATCTAGTTTGGGATCGAGATCTAGATAGACCAGATAAAGTATTTTTACCCGATGCCAATCATCATATTCTCAAAATTCAGGGATTATTAGCATTAGGCAACATTAACTTTTTAGATCCAGACAGACAATTACAAATTACCGATCCAGATCTAATCTCCCTCAAACGAATTAGTTATCTATGCAGCCAACATATCAAACGCGCGATTGGAATTGACATGCCCAACTATAGTAATGGTGAAGTCAGTCCAATTGCCGTACTCAATCGGTTATTAAACTTATTAGGATTGAAAGTTCTCCCAATTTCATCTGGTTCTAAAAAACAAGACAAATCTACTAGTATCTATCAACTCGATCGATCGTTATTAAATGATGGTCGTGACGAGATTTTTAAAGTATGGCAAAAACAACAAAGTCGAGAACTCCTGCGTTCGGCGTAAATAGTTGGTAGTGGTAGGTTGGGTTGAGGCACGAAACCCAACAGCACCAACAGACGATATAAAATATCCCCGACTTTTTGAAAAAGTCGGGGATATTGCTTCGCTGAGTAATTGTTAAAAGCTAGCGATTGCTGCTGACTGCTGGCACCTTGCCAGGATTCGGATTAGCTAAATTTGGATTGCTTTGCAATACGGCGATCGCTTTTTGATACTGCGGATCGCGAGCACTTCCTAGCAAGTTTGGCGACTCAGAGAGGTTCTTTTGCTCCATAAAGTTCAGATCTACCCTTACATCTGGAGTCACACCTTTCTGACCGATATCGGTGCCATTGGGAGTATAGTAATGAGCGACAGTTACCGCTATTCCCGAACCATCAGAGAGCGAGTGGACAGATTGCACTAGAGCTTTGCCAAAAGTTTGCGCGCCGACGATTTGTGCGCGGCGGTTGTCTTTGAGCGCGCCTGCGAGAATCTCACTCGCACTAGCTGAATTGCCATCTACCAACACCGCCATCGGGAGTTGAGTTAAAGCACCTTGAACTGCGCGAAAATTTTCATTAGTACCTTTACGATCGACAGTTTTGACGATCGTGCCATTATCCAGCCACATCCGAGCAATTTCGACACTTGCTTGCAGCAATCCACCGGGATTTCCCCGCATATCTAGCACGTAAGCATTGACTTGTTTGCGGTTGAGATCTTTAATCGCTTTTTGCATCTGCTCGGAAGAGTGAGAGCTAAATTCAGACAGCCGGATATAACCAACTTTTAATTTTCCTTCCTGTTTGACTTCCGAAAATACCGATGCAACTTCGATTTGAGCGCGCGTCAGCGGCACATCAAACGGACTGCTACTCCCACGCGCGATTTTTAGCGTAACCGATTTGCCAATTTCACCGCGAATCAGACCAATCGCATTTTCGAGAGTCATATTTTTGGTAGACTTACCATCGATCGCCACGATCGCATCGCCAGCTTTGATTCCAGCTTTGGCTGCGGGTGAATTTTCGATCGCTTCGGCAACTACTAATTGTTTAGTGCGCGGGTTAGCCTCCAGCTTGATCCCAACACCAGACATTTCGCCGCTAGTTTGATTGTTGAGCGATTGGAACTGCTGCGGATCCATGAATCGAGTATAAGGATCGCCTAACTTCTTGAGCGTCGTGCGAATGGCAACGTATGCTTCTTGACGATTGCGATAGTTGCGTTTGAGCAGATCCTTTCTGGTTTGTTGCCAGTCCACACGATTGAAAGTCCCGTCTACGTACTCCCGATTAATCAACTGCCAAGCTTCATCGACGATCGCTTTCGGGCTATCCTTAAATGCCGCAACAGAAGAAGTGGCACCAATTGGCAACAATGTGGCAAGCATAGCTCCAGTAAACATCGCTCCACGTAGAACTAGTTTAGGTTGCCAAACAAATCGGAATGTGGATGGTTGGGTCATAGAGACAATTATGGCATTCTTGGGAGGTTATGACGCTCGGAGCACCGCTAGTCGGAAGCGATCGCCGAGGCAGCGCGAATCTATCAATGCTAATTTAACTCAATCTCAATTGCTTTGCTGCATAAATCGTATTTTTGACTGCAATTATGTAAGTAAAATTAATAAATCTTAATCTAGTAGTTTTGGCATAAATCTAGTTACTATTTTGGCGGGGAGCGGGGAGCGGGGAGCGAGGGCAAGAAACGTTATCCTAGTTGACGCCGTTTAACGATCGGCTCGATTTAAAGACCACTTACCAGCAAACCCATCCTGTTAATCCTAAAATCCTGTTAATCCCGATGGATTTTTAAATAGGGATAACTGGAATCAGATCGAGCTGGCTGCTGGTAAGCCGATCTGGTAATGGCTCATCCAAGTTTTGGCGATCGCACCGCACGGCAAAGCTACAACGCTGACATATCCCTGTTGACACCGCTACTTGCGGAAAAAGTTCCTGGCGAGTGCGATTGGCATCGAGCCAAGTTGTCAATTTTTCTAGCAAAGCCAGTAAATCGATCTGAGTTTGACGGTGTTGCTTGAGCGTGTAATTAATACTTACCGACTTCGGCTGTGGGGTGGATTGAATGAACCAGTAAGTAAACGCAATCTGCTTGGGTAAATAATCGCTAGTTTCGGCAAGAAGATACAAATACAGTCGCGTTTGCCACTCCAGATCGAGATCTTTTTTGTATTTAGGCAGAGGATAAGTTTTCCAGTCGATAATATCTGCCCGATCGGGTTGTAAAATCAACAGATCGTAGATCGCTGTAAACAAATAATTACCGATTTCTAATGTCCGCACATGCTCGCTCTGTCTCCAGATGTTGGTGTCTGTTTCAAACAGTTCTGGAGCGATCCGCAGCATCGCTTGCATCCAGGTATTAAGTTCTGGCGATCGCGCTAAAATTGGCTCGATCGGCAATCCAAGTTCGCGTTGGTGCATCAATAAGTGAAAATCACTACCCAACTGAGTTTTAGATTGTTGCACCGCAGCCATCGGTAACGTCAATCGATCGCAAAACGTATGCTCGAATTGACGCGGACAAGTTTCGAGAATTTTTAGGTGTCGTTGGGAGATTCTCAGCAAGGGGAGTTGGGAGTTGGGAGTTGGGTGTTGGGTGTTGGGTGTTGGGTGTTGGGGATAGCACCGATAACCTAATCCTGAAAACCTTGAAAATCCTGAAATCCTGGTAATTATTTAGTCAACACAAACACGCTACCTTCATTACCTCGACTAATTCGCAGGGTTTCATCGAGATAGGTAACCTCCAGCCATGCAGGTGCTTTGTCTTCTGGACGATTAATGGGTAGATCGATCGCGGTAAACTTGCGACCATTTTCGATCGCGTCAATCAAAGTATCGGGATTTGAATAGTCGATAAATCGCTGCAAACCAATGACAGATCGATTGAATCGCACATTCACCCGACACTCATTTACTGGTGTAAACTTGGCAACGATCGCGACTAAACCATCTAAACCGGGCAGTAAACTACCAACTTCAGCAATATTATAAACCGCGCTGGTAGTCGGACGAATGCACTGATAAATATCGCCCAGTTTAACTAGTGGAAATTTGTCGATGCCCAGCAAACTCTGACTGCTAGTGTAAAGCAACCGCCAATTACCAGCCAATAAATCGATCGCCGTCGTCAACGGACGTGGATGGGGATTGCGTAACTCCAACTCGGTAATTGCTGCCAGAATTGCCTGTCGATCGGTAGAAGTTGCTAAAATACCGCGATTTTTCCCCGCGATGGCGGCGAGTAACTTGGATTTGGGCATATTAAATTCCTTAGTTAATCTATTTTAGATGTGTAAAGAAGTCAGATCGCGATGTTCGAGCGAAATATCCCCCATCCCCTAAAATGATAAACTATGAGAACATAATGCCAATCAACTTTACCATGCCCGATTCTCTAGACCTCGATGTTCTGGATACCTTTGTCAATCCAGCCCTCAAACAACAACCACGCTACGAACCCGCACCAGTAATTGCCGTTGAGAGAAATACTTCAATTTTAGAATGGCTCGAAGCTCAAGGTCGGCTGATCGACAGAGACGAACGCGATCCTGCGGTTTCGGCACTAGATCAACCAAATACAGACGAAGAATTATTTGAAGACGATCGCAGCTACCAAGAAGATGATGATGTTGATGATGTCGATGATGTCGATGAAATCTAAATAAATTTTCGGTCGCTCCTAGCGATTTATTTGCGATCGCTTGGGATTAATTTATGCAAGGATTATAGCGATCGCAATTATCTGGGAGAAATATAGATGGAGGATAGATCGGTATCGGCACGCGGTTTCAATCCTACAGGAACTGTCTTGCTAATTTTATTAGGACTGTTCCTGACTGGAGCCGTACTGTGGGTAGACTGGCAAAATGGTAAGAGTCTGATGTCATCCCTACTCCTGCCATTTGCCGTCTCTACTGGGTTAGTAACGGCGATCGGTTATCAAGCCATTCCGCTACTCAAACAGTTAAAAATGGGTCAATTCATTCGCGAAGATGGCCCGCAAGCACACCTCAAAAAAGCAGGAACGCCCACCATGGGTGGTGTCTTCGTCGTACCGATCGGGACGATTTTAGGCGTAATTTGGTCGCAATTCAATCCCGACGCGATCGCCGTCGCCCTCACCAGCTTAGGCTACTTTGCTATTGGTGGCGTCGATGACTGGAAGAGTTTGAGCAACCGCAAAAACGAAGGTCTGACCCCCAAAGGTAAACTACTACTCCAAACAGCGATCGCGATCGCCTTTTGTGGCTGGGCTTATTACAGTAGAGGTAATGTCATTACCAACGTGCATTTACCCTTTCAAGTAGTTTTACCTCTAGGATTGCTATTCTGGGGTCTAGCCATATTCGCGCTCCTCGCCGAAAGCAACGCCACCAACCTAACCGATGGCGTAGACGGCTTGGCTGGCGGTACCGGAGCGATCGCCCTAGCAGGTTTAGCCGCAATTATCCTCCCCAAAGAACCCAGTCTCGCTATCTTGTGCATCTGCCTCAGCGGTAGTTATCTCGGCTTTGTCGTCCACAATCGCAACAAAGCTAAAGTCTTTATGGGTGACACTGGTTCCCTCGCTCTTGGAGGCGCACTAGCAGCAGTCGGCATTCTCACCGAAAATCTCTGGGTGCTATTCATCTTGAGCGGCATCTTTGCAGTTGAAGCCCTGTCAGTAACCGCTCAAGTAGGCTACTACAAAGCCACCAAAGACGCTGAAGGCAAAGGCAAGCGATTATTTAAAATGGCTCCCATTCACCACCATCTAGAATTAAGCGGCTGGACAGAAACCCAAGTCGTCGGCGTCTTTTACGCGATCGAAGTCTTACTAGTAATCATCAGCCTGCTAAGTCGGCAAACATTATAGAACCCATTTGAGATCTTTTTCGGATCGAATCGAGCATGTATAAGTAAGTTAGGTGCAATTATTTATGAATTAAATTACGCCTGAAACCTTTTTATCTCCTGGCAGTGGAGGGTGGGTTTTGTTTGATGTTAAACAGTAATATCTACATTAATTTGCATAAACCCACCCCTACAGATCCAAAAAAAGACAGGATGAGGCACTTTGTCAACCAACTGTCGAGATATCAAATGGGTTCTAGAGAAGAAGCGCGAGCTTCTACAGATAAATAATTGGATGCACCAATGCGGATGGAATCTCTCGTCGATAGACGAGACAAAAACTTCAGCAGATAACTAACTCAAAGCACTAATGCGTTCGCGTAGCGTCTCGAAGAGAAGCGCGCCCCACCGCAAACAGATCGACCCTTATGCAGGGGAGTCTGAGGGGCGGCATCCTGCCCCTCAGCGGGGGGTCTGGGGGAAGCCTCCCCCAGATCCGGGTTCTCATAGCACCAGCGAACCCAAAACTGCATCCCTCTCAATCATCGCCAAACATGTCATCCATCGATCTCGATCGAGCTATCCTGGCGGCAACCGGAGCCAACATCCCCAACCATCAGCGATGGTCGATCGTCATAGACAGCCTCCAAAGCTTACCAGTCGATCGACTCCAACAGAACCAGATCGCCCTAGATCTAGCCCTGCAAGTATTGAGCCAAGGCGACTTCGAGCAACAATGGGAAATTGCCAAAATCATTCCCAAACTGGGCGAAATTGCCATCCAACCCCTGCTAGACATCGTTAACGATCCAGAAGTCGATCTCGAAGATCGATGGTTTGCAGCCCGAATTCTAGGGGCATTCGCACGAGCCGAAGTCGTCACCGCACTGGTAGCCATAATCCAAACAGATGAAGACCCCGAACTCAGCGCGATCGCCACTAGCGCATTAGCCAAAATCGGTACTCCCGCGATCGCCGCCGTCGCCGAACTATTATTGCAACCTAGCACCGATGAGTCGATCGCCAACCGACGGCTAGCCGCCAGCATCCTCGCTCAAATCCGCCACTCGCAAACGATCGAGCCATTACTGCAAATAATTGACGACCCCGATCCGCAGATCCGCACCATCGTCGTCGAAGCACTCGGCAGCTTCCACGATCTGCGGATTCCCCCGCTCCTGATTGCCAAACTTACCGATCCGATCGCCAGCGTCCGCAAAGCCGCCGTAGTCGCCTTATCCTGTCGCGAAGACGTCGCATCTCAATTGGATCTGCTGCAACATTTACGACCTTTATTATTCGATCTAGACTTAAGCGTCTGCCAAGCAACCGCATTGGGTTTAGCCAGATTAGCAGATCCAGAAGCAGTCACAGTTTTGACTGAAGTATTGGCATCGAGCCGCACTCCTGACGACTTAAAATCGTCAACAATATTATCGCTCTGTCTCTTATACACATC
>NZ_PVWO01000237.1 GCF_003003845.1 Chamaesiphon polymorphus CCALA 037
GTGGATGAGTGGATGGGTGGATGAGTGGATGGGTGGATGAGTGGATGGGTGGATGAGTGGATGGGTAAAAGCACAATTTTCACTCTCCCACACCCAACTCCCAACTCCCAACTCCCCACCCTTACGCTGCTTGATGTAAAATTAAGCGATTGCCATCGGGGTCGTAGGCATAGATTTCGCGACCGTGGGAGGCGGTGGTAATTTGCCCTGGGGGTGCATAGCCGAGTTTGGCTAATTTGTCGATCGAGTCTTCTAGACTCTCGACTTCTAGGCACATGCTCATCCCGCTTTGCTGAGGATGCCCAAATTCCTGACGATTGCTGGGATGGGGACAAAAAATTCCCAATTTCAATCCAGCGATGGAGAACTCTGCATAGACATTCGGAATCGATCGATCGGGTGCAATCTCCAGAAATTGGGTGTAAAAGTCTACGATCCGATCGAAATTAATGCTGGCGATCGTGACTAGGGCAGAGGTAAGCATGAATATTTTAATACTACAACATTAACTTTAAATCGCAGACTGGCAAATGGGTTTATAATTGGCTACGCTTGGGAACTATATTATATAAACAAAGACAACTCGTATATATAGTTTAACGACATTAGGCGAGATGACTGGGGAGCATCGATAAGTTATGGAATTGGCACAGCGCATCACCGGGATCGAACCATCTGTCACCCTCGCCATTGCGGCTATGGCGAAAGCCATGCAGAAAGATGGCAAGGATGTTTGTAGTTTCAGTACGGGAGAACCCGACTTTGATACTCCAGCACACATAAAAGATGCTGCCAAACAAGCTTTAGATCGGGGCAAAACCAAGTATGGTGCCGCCGCAGGTGAAGCTCAACTACGCGAAGCGATCGCCAACAAGCTGCAACGGGATAATAATTTAAACTATGCCCCTGCGAATATTTTGGTCACCAATGGGGGTAAGCATTCGCTCTACAATTTGATGGTGGCGTTAATTAATCCTGGCGATGAGGTGATTATCCCCGCACCGTTTTGGTTGAGTTATCCCGAAATGGTGAAATTAGTCGGCGGTATCCCCGTCATTGTCGCTACCGATAGCAGTACCGATTATAAAATTACGCCCGCTGCTCTCGATGCTGCCATTACGCCCAAAACCAAGTTATTTATTCTCAATTCTCCTTCCAATCCTTCGGGGGTAGTTTATACTCCGGCTGAGTTGCGAGCCTTGGCGCAGGTAATTGTCGATCGCGATATTCTAGTAGTCTCGGATGAGATTTATGAAAAGATCGTTTACGATGGCGTCGAGCAAGTCAGTATCGGTGCGTTGGGTAAGGATATTTTCGAGCGGACGATTATCAGTAATGGGTTTGCCAAAGCCTATGCGATGACAGGTTGGCGGATCGGTTATCTCGCCGCTCCCATCGCGCTGATTCAAGCCGCTAGTGCCCTGCAAGGGCATAGTACGTCAAATGTCTGTACTTTTGCTCAATATGGCGCGATCGCGGCTCTAGAAGGCTCACAGGACTGTGTAGAAAACATGCGCCAAGCTTTTGCCCAGCGCAGGCAAGTTATTTTAGAACGGCTCCAGACAATTCCAGGTTTAAGTTGTGCCAAACCGGATGGGGCGTTTTATATTTTTATCAATATCGGCAGTACGAATCTCCAGTCTCTAGATTTTTGCCAGCAATTGCTCGAACAACAGCAAGTTGCCGTCATTCCCGGACTACCCTTTGGTGCGGACGACCACATTCGGATCTCGTATGCTACGGATCTCACCACGATCGAAAAAGGGATGGACAGGTTAGATAAGTTTATTCGATCGTGCGTCGGCAATTAAAGCTAGCACGATCTCATTTCGAGCTACTGAAGATAGCCGCTAACCCTGGACGGCAAGTGAATTACGTACCAAGATCGCTTGTCGGAATCTGCCGACATCCATGCCTGGTGCGTAAGCTTCGACTACCCGATTGGTACGCTGACACTTAACGAACAGATAGTCGCAGTCCCAACACTGAGTGCGACTGAGTTGGCCGTCGAGGAGATGACGTTCGGCATGGGGAGAGCCGCAGTTGGGGCAAATGATTTTGGTAATAGCTGGCATTTGGACAATTTATCGAGATGGGGTGGGTAGTTCTACACGATCGCGATAATCTCGATCGATCCTCAGCCGGATTTTTAGTTAACGCGCCTGGGGATCGAGGTAAAACTCGCTAATTTGGACTCGATCCAATCGGGGATCGACTTTAATAACTATTGAGCCACAAACATCTCGAATAGTTGTGGAATTTTTTCTTAAGAATTTATAGTCCGTGACAATCGATATCGACTGAGTGGGTACGCTAAATGTGGTAGGTAGGGCCTTGAGTTTGTGACTACTTGCTGGTCGATATTGAATAAAGTCCAGATCGATCGATAGCCAGATATAATGTTAAGAATCTGTCGCTGGCGATCGAGATCCAAAATCATAGCCAAATTCATGCGGCTTCTCAATCTATATTGCTCGATAGCAGCTAGATCTGGCTTCAAGTAGTGGCAGAAACCACTTCTCCTTGCTCGGGCAAGGTTTTCTGCTACTGAATCAAACCAATTAGGGAGAGAACAGTAGCACCACTAGTAGCAATGAAAATTTTAGTTCTTATTTGGGAATTTCCACCACGCCTCGTTGGCGGAATTGCTCGTCATGGAGCTGAGTTGTACCCAGAGTTGGTTACATTGGGTCATGAGATTCACCTGATTACTGTCGAGTTCTCTCAAGCACCACCCAAAGAGATTATTGAAGGCATCTACGTTCACCGCGTTCCTGTCGCTGGCTTCAGCCAAGATATCTTCAATTGGATTGGGAATATGAACGACAGCATGAGCAAGTATAGTACCAAATTAGTGGAGCTATCTGATGATTTCGACTTAATTCACGCTCATGATTGGATGGTGGCAGATACGGCACTTTATTTGAGCGAAAAGTTCCAAATTCCGATCGTGGCTACGATTCATGCGACTGAATTTGGTAGGCATAGTGGTATTCACAACCCCAGTAGCGAACACGTTCATTCTCAAGAAACACGCCTGGTAGAGGCGGCTACCCAAACGATCGTTTGTAGCGAATACATGCGCCAAGAAGTAGGGCAGATCCTCAAATGTCCGTGGGAAAAAATTAGCATCATTTACAACGGTATTCGTCCCCAGAAAAAGCAACGTCCCAAAGATTTTGATTTCTGGGATTTTCGCCGTAGATTTGCCGCCGACCACGAACAAATCGTCTATTATGTCGGACGGATGACGTATGAGAAGGGAATATTTGTCCTTTTAAATGCCGCACCTAAAGTCTTATGGGAATTGGGCGGAAATGCCAAATTTATCTTTATTGGCGGGGGTAATACCGATGGATTGAAACAACAAGCTTGGGATTTGGGAATTTGGGAAAAATGTTTTTTCACGGGTTTTATGTCTGATGAAGATTTAGATAAATTTCAAACTGTTGCCGATTGTGCGGTATTTCCCAGCCTCTACGAACCCTTTGGTATCGTCGCTCTCGAAAGTTTTGCCGCTAGGGTACCAGTGGTTGTTTCCGATGCTGGCGGACTCGCAGAGGTAGTTAGGCATACCAAAACCGGAATCGTCACCTGGAAATGGGATTGCAATTCACTCGCCTGGGGGATTTTAGAAGTACTTAGAAATCCTGGTTATGCCAAGTGGTTGACAGATAATGCCTACGACGAACTAAGCAAACGCTTTAATTGGGCGAAGATTGCCGTCCAAACTGAGGTTGTCTACAAGAAGGCACTGACTAAAACCAAGGAATCTCTTCAATTAGGGGGTAGGGGATAGAAGTGTCAGACGGCCATTACCAACAGATGAGTATCGCCCAATAGTTGAGTTGGCATTTTGTGTGTAACTCGATAGCAAAATTCAGCCCACTATCTAGGTTTCAGAGACGACCTATTTTATAAAAAATAGCACCTACCTACTTAAGCCGAAAGTCTAGAAAGTGTGTATTCATGCTATTAGACATTTTCGAGAGTTTGTTGACGCAATGTCTACTCTTAAAATGTCAATGCATATCGATCGCTATCTTCTGGTTCTAGCTTGATATAAGATCGACCTTCAATGATGCGAAGTTCTTCACTATTAAGTTCCAACTTATAGCCGCTATCCTTCAGCGGATCGAAGTCTGGTTCTGTACTAGCCAAGTCGAGAATCATCACCAATTGTCGCAGAAATTCACGAGGCACAATCCCCACATCACCACCAAATCCTTTGGTCATTTCGGTAACTAATCGTTCGATAAATTCTGGGGTAACTTTCCGATCGAGTTGCGCTCGATTATCGGTAGGATATAAAGATCGCAATTTCAGAGCTAGTTCTGTTAAGATTTCAGCGTTAAAAGGCTTGAGTACTAGTTGCGGCTGACGCTGATTATAAAATTTACCATTTTGGATTAGTTTTAAGCGATTGTGGAGTGGTTCCAATCCAGCTACGCCGCGATTAGTATCAAAAAACTGTGGCGTACCTGTAAAAATCCACAATAAACCAGGATAACGATCGGCTGCATCGCAAATTTGGCGAATACCATTTAACGATTTGGCTCGAATATCCGATTTCATCCGTAAAATGGTTTCAACTTCATCGATTGCAATTACTAAGCCTTTATATCCAGCAGCTTTGGTAATTGCTAAAATACCTTGGAGATAATCCATTGCCTCCGTACTGTTAATATTGCCCTTCACATTAGCAATTTTCTTAGGGCTAACAGACACATTTTTACTGCCAGAAAGCCAAGATATCAGTGCGCTAGCATTCTCAAGATCGTTGTTTTGTTTGAGTTTAAAAATTGCTCGCAGTACGCGAATCATATCTTGGGGTGCTTGCCCCTGAGTGAGAGAAGTTAAATCCTCTTCAATTCTTTTTTCTACTTTTTCATCAAAATTTGCCAGATCGGGATCGGCTCCACCAGCAATTAAAGCCGCTTCTACGCGTCCAATCCATCGATCGATAATAAATCCTAATGCCCCGCGTTCGCATTCACTCGTGCCTAATTCTTGCACGACTTTACGGTAGACGTCATCAAATTTGTGAAAATGTAAATCGTTATCTGAAACTACGACAAAGCTAGTAGCAAAATCTTCTGAGCGAGCATCCAGAAGAGCCAATCGCGATACAAAAGTTTTACCGCAACCATAGCCACCTCTGAGAAATTTAAATACTCCCTCCCGATTGCTGGCTAAGTCTAACTGACGTTTAATTTCAGTTCTGGTTCGATCGATACCTACGGCAAAAGCTTCTAACCCTCTCTCTGGTACTACCCCCGATCTCAGTCTTTCAAATATATGCTCTATGTCTTGTTTGCTAATTTTCATATTTTACTAATTTGGATATTTTAACTATTAATGATTTGTCCAATAAATATTGTCAATTTAATTAGACATGCACTGATTACAAAAGTGCTACGCGCAACTGGAGCAATAATCATGTCCATACATAGGGATTCTTTCACAAGAGCGACAAGTATTATGCGCGCTCGTAACTCGCTCGAAAGAGTCATCATTTGACTGTGATTTAACATCGAAAACTGAATCTTGAATTATTGTATTTTCCAGTTCTGATACAGCTCCATTAGTTTGAATATGGGGGAGTTCTATCTCTACTAAATCTGCCTGTAAAACATCGGCGGGATGTGGTGGTTCGACAATTGTGACGATCTCTTTAACATAACGGCTACCGCTGGCTGATGATTCTACTTTGACCGAGAAGGGTAGATGTAGAGAATATTCTCGTAACCTATTTGCAAATTGTCTACTGGCACGAGAATTATCAAGACGATGATTGACTTCTGATTCAGTAATTACTTCGTGTCTATCGATATGTTCTAAAATTTGCAGATGTGGATTACTTTTAAATATTAAATGTTCTTGCCATTTTTTGTATTGTAGAAGTTCTTTTTCTTGTTTTAATTTAGATATCTGTTCCTTGAGATCGGATATCTGCTTATTTGTAGATTGCCACTGGCGATAGAGATCGACAATATTAATATTTAATGAGTCATCGACATTATGGCCTGAAGCAAAGAAGATACTATCTTCTAGCTCAATAATTTTATAATTAATATCTTCTTTATCTTGGTGCCGATGTTTTATTTCTAACTCTAGTTCATCGATCGCAGATTGCCGAGATTTTATCGAGCGATCCAACTTGTTATTCTCTATCGACTTTTGCTCTTGTTGCTCTTCGAGCGTATAGAGCTGTTGCTGTAATTCGTTGCGCTCGACTTGCTGTGTGGCAATTTCTGATTGGAGAATCTTAAATTGACTCTCTAGAGCTGCAATTTCAGCTTCGATTTTTTCTTTATTAACTGAATGTTGGCTAATTTCCTCTGTTTTTGCTTGTGCTAACCCTAGCTCTTGAGCTTGTCGATCGGATAACGATCGAGATAAACTATCGACAGCAATCGAGAGTCGATTTTGTTCTGCTTCGAGTCGAGAAATATGTCGATCGATCTTATCGAGATAAAGTTCTCTTTCTGCTATTTTTGCTGGTAAGCTATCCGATTGCTGTTTTAAATCTGCAATCGTGCTTTCTAGTTCCCGCTTGCTAAGAGTATTTTGCTCTACCTCTTGTCTGAGTTGGGTACATGCTGCTTGCAACTCCTGCTCTTGGGAGCCAATTTCGCGACAGCTACTTTCGCTCATTGCAATTGCTGTCGAACATCATCTAAACTCGATCGCGATTTTGCTACCTGACGCTCGATCTCCTCTTTGCGCTGACGAGATAGAATCGTCATGCTTGCCGCAACTGCGGGAACTGTCCCTAAACCCGCCCATGTAGACTGTTGTAAATTACGACTAACTAGGAAGGTAGAGCCAAATCCTACCCCACAGGATACAGAAGCCAGCAGAAACCAATTCTTGAGCATATCGAGTAGCCAAATAGATATTTACCCCCCTCAAATGCTGTGTTGTCGGCTCTTGGAGAGCGCATCGCGAGGGCTGCTACTATATACTCAGGAACGCTACATCTGTCAGGAACATAAATAAGATTTATAGTCGATCGATACCCATTTAGTTTTGGCAGGATTCGGCTAGCGCGGGATAAGATCGTCGAGACGAAGTTTAAGTTCGGGGAAAGTAGGAGATGAAATAGATTCTCCCAGTCGAAATTGTTGTTGGCTGTAGCTATCGCCGACAAGTTGACAGACTGTAATAGTTGGTTGTTTTGGTTTACCGATAAAAGCGATACCGCCGATACCTAGATAGTCTACGATCCAGTATTCAGGAATGCCCAAAAGTGCATACTCTTCCATCTTGCGGGCGTAATCATCTTGCCAATTGGTACTGACAACTTCAACGACTAATTGAATGGTACTGCCATTACAAATTATCGGTTCTTTTTGCCATAGTGGTTCTTGACTGAGTTTAGTTTCATCTAGGACGATGGCATCGGGGCGCAAGACTGTAGCCGCCATTGCGGGTGGTTTGATGAGGCAATTTTTGGGTACAATCCAGTTGCGGTGCGAACGGAGGATTTCTACGAAAATATAGCCAATTATCTGTCCCGTTACGGCTTCATGAGGGCCAGTCGGTTCCATGTCGCGCAATTCTCCATCAATTAACTCGTAGCGGGGATTGTCGCCGTATTGAGAGACAAATTCATCAAAGGTAAGAACTTTGGTAGAAGTATAGGTCATAAAGCGATCGGGCTGTTATCTTCTGTGGCGATATGTTCGATCGTGACTCAGATCGAACGATGAATCGATCTTCACTTTGTATCTGCATCATAACTTGTCTGACCGATCGCGATCGGGATTTTGTGTGTAACTCGATCGACACAGGCGTTACTATATATATGTCCGATTTACTCCACAACTATTTCCTTTGAACTCAAGTTGCTCGAAAGTCGTGCCGAGTCGCCAGCCGCTTACTGACTGGCAAAAAATGGGTCTAAAACTGACTTCCAGTCAGCAAGGGCGGGATGTGGTACTCGCGATCGATCTGACTGGAAGTGTACGATTGAATGATGAAGGGCGATTGCGCCTGAAGCAGATTATTCAGGATAGTTTGCGTCCCGGCGATGCGGTGTATGTCGCGCCATTTGCATCGATTGTAAACCCGCTGCAACCGCAAGTAGATTGTTTATCAGCAGATGCGGCAATTCCGTTTAGTGGCAAGCCAGCAGATATCGAGCGGATTCTTCAAAAATTACCGCTCCAATCTAGCGATGCGCTCCAGAATACGGACATTCAGATTGCAGAGGCGACAATTTATAAGGGTTTAGCGCAGTTAAATCAGTGTCGGCTCACTGCGAACAAACCAGTGAGAACGCAGTCGGTAGTATGGATTACTGATGCGCCGCTGCTAAGCAATCCGGGCATCGCTTCATCTGTCTGGGTAGAGACGCCAGCGGGTAGTCCTTTTCGCGAACAAAATTCGGCACAAAGTCAAGAGCGACAAGCATGGATCGATGCTTTACCGCTAAAATTGCGATCGCAAAACATTGGTAACTATAACTTGAGCGTAGTCGATATCGCCCCGACGGTGCAAGAATTTTGCACTCCAGCACCAGGTGGGCAAGAAACTTGTTTGATTAACGGTTATTTATTTCAACAGCTTTGGTTGCCAGTTTTGCTGAGTTCTGTGGGCATATTAACAGCACTTGGGGGGGGT
>NZ_PVWO01000238.1 GCF_003003845.1 Chamaesiphon polymorphus CCALA 037
GTGTTGGAGTTGGGGGAAGAATAGATTAAAATCTCGATCGAGGTTAAGATACTCTCGTTCTAAAATGGGCATGGCATCGACGAGCTTAATTCGATCGCCCATGCGGGCTTGGATGCGATAGTCGATTCTTTGCAAGGCAGTTTCGACACCAGATAAATACCGATAACTATTCAACCAATCGCCGTTTATCATGCGATCGATTACCGCTCTTGCCGATTGTGGAATCTCGTTAGGATAATCGCGAAAAGATGTGGATATTTCTGCTGTAAAATCAGTGAAGATCGTATCGGAATAGAGCGACCAATTTTTAACTAAAAAGTGATCGTAGATGACATCGATTAATATGCCAGCAAACTTACTATATTGTTTGTCTATTCTGTGCTTACTAATTTTGACAGTTGGATGAGTATCGGTAAATTTATCGATCGCGTAATGTCGATCGACACCTCGCCGCAACTGGAGATCGAGTCCATCTAGCTCTTTCCCTTTTACCAGATCGCCCAAGAGATTGCCCAGACGGTTTTCGACAGTTGGTTCGGAAAGTAAGATGTGCGCGAGCCAATTCATTGATTTTAGCGATCGATCGTTATCTACCATCTTAACGCTGGATCGATCGAATCAGTCGGAATTGTGGTTTACGTTGCACGTTTTGCTGGCGATTTTCACCAGTTTTAGGTCGGGCATATGAATTCGATTTCTTTTGATTTTTCAATTTCTCTAATTAATCCATACAATATTGCTAGTCGATAGTTCTTCCCTGGAAACAACACACTAATCATTCTATCTTTGTATACCAAAGGCGATTTGTTTATTAGCACCTGATAAATGGTGACAAGATCGCAAAATTTTTCAGAAACAATTTGACGATCGACTAGTTGTTTGAGTTGTTGAATCGCAATCCGAGTGAATTTATAACCGAATTGAATATCTGTCTCTTCTGGGCAGATAATCTTCAGACAATATTCTTCTCCTTCAAGAATGATATTTACCAAACACACACCATGTTTGTAACTACAGATCGACAAGCTTTCGACATCAAGCGCATAGCGTAAGATCTCGTGCAAATAGTTTTCGATTGAAGTATAATTAAAAATATTCATCATAAAGTATGTATATTTAAAATTCAACTAGAATAATAATCTCAGCCAACAATTAGACCATCTTGCATGACAATTTTGCGACGGGTTTGAGCGGCAATCTCTGGTTCGTGGGTAATAATGACGATCGTGATGCCTTGGGAATTGAGATTGTCAAATAACTTCATTACCTCTTGCGATGTTTGCGTATCGAGTGCGCCAGTCGGTTCGTCAGCTAATAGGAGCGCGGGTCGATCGAGACACCCAATAATATTCATTAATGTCGATTTGCCCGATCCAGATGCTCCCATAATTGAGATATAATCTCCCTCCGCAACGTACAAATTAATTCCTTTGAGTACCGGAACTTCCATTTCACCTAGCTGATAGGTTTTAATGATATTTTCCATTTCAATCATAAATAACACTCTGTGTTGTAAATACAAATTTAGTGAAGAAACATCGATTTTGAGTTTATCCACCTAGAAAACTATATTTCTTAGGTGGACAGTAAATATGTAATCGATCGAATCGTGAAAATCTTCGAGAACGATTTTATAGATCTAATAGTTTTTGCCAATACCAAACAGGATGCCGATATCAGCTTGACGATCGCTGATAAACCCAGCATTAATCCGTAACGTTCCAGTTAGACCAAAAGGTGTGCTGGCATCAATTCCACCCGTAACTAGGGGATTAACTTTGGTGCCATCTTCATAATGTACGATGATGCCCCCACCGATAAATGGAGTGAAAACGATCGGTAGATCGTTATTGGAGATCGGCTGATTGAATGTCAAGGCAACAGAGTTAGAAGAAACCGAACTACCAAATATTGTCATAGCACCATGTATCGCTAGATTATCAGTTAAAACATGCTTATTTAGTAAAGAAAAACTCCCTTGAGATAAAGAAGTAGTGCTTCCTTGAATGCCGATATTTCCGCCGAAGCCAAAATAGCTGCTTTGTTTTGGTGTTGGTGGGGTAGCGTCTTGCGGCGGTGGTGGAGCAGTTTCTGGACTTGGGGTACTGGGTTGAGCATTTGTTGCAGGAACATAGATCCAGCCAATTAGGGCAATTGCGATCGTATTTACCAACATCTGGGCAGATATCCGAGCGATAGGAGTCATATTGTTAAGGGTGTGGTGAATGTTGGTTGTAAGTTTGGCCGAGCTATTCGTGGCGATGTTCATCTATTTGCGTTCCTGAAGATTTAGTTGAAAGTTAGGCTGTATGTAGATAAACACTCGGTTTTCAACATCAAGTCCAGTCACGACTTGAATTCGATCTATTTGAGATCGATTACTCAACTAGCACCGTCGCTACGCGCAAACTGGCCAGAGCGCGATTGTAGTTCAGGATCGCGGAGATCCGATTACCACGGGCTGTAGCCAATTCGGTTTGGGCTTGGATGACATCAGTTTGAGTGCCAATGCCTGCTTGAAAGCGCAGACGGGCTAGTTTGAGACTTTCTTCTGCCTGTTGCAGCGATTGAGTGGCAGTAGTAATATTTTTTTTATTGGTACCCAGGCTGTAGTAGGCTCTTTCGATCTCAAACCGAATTTGATTGCGCTGAGTTGTCAACTGGTTTTCATTGATTTCTTGGTTGACTTTCTGCCTGTCAGAATTTGCTCTGGCAGCACCACCGTCCCAAAAACTCCAACTTAACTGTGCGCCCAGACTGTAGCTATCTTGGGCGGAGGTCGAATCAGTCAGGGTTTTGCCGAGATTGTAGTTAGCAAACAGACTCACCTGCGGCGAATCAGCAGCAGCAGCGATGATTTGTTGTTGCTCGCTAATGCTGCGGTTGACTAGTTGTTGCTGGATTTCTGGACGTTTTTTGTATGCCAACACGATACTGTCCTCTAGGGAATACCGCCAATCTCCCAATTCGCTCACGGCATCGGCGGCGGTAAATTCGGTATTATTATCGACACTGAGGATCTGGGCGATATTTTTGCGGGCGGTTTGCTGTTGCCCTTGGGCATTGACCAGATTTTGGTTGGCTGTCGCCAGTTGAACTTGGGCGCGCAGGATGTCAAATTTAGTGCCCGTACCAGCTTTTTCTTGGAGTTGAGCGTCGCTCAAGCTGCGCTTTGCGTCAGTTATCGAGGCTTGGTTG
Source organism: Chamaesiphon polymorphus CCALA 037 (assembly GCF_003003845.1). Classification (GTDB taxonomy): domain Bacteria; phylum Cyanobacteriota; class Cyanobacteriia; order Cyanobacteriales; family Chamaesiphonaceae; genus Chamaesiphon; species Chamaesiphon polymorphus. The sequence continues at coordinate 3,199 of NZ_PVWO01000238.1, forward strand.
ATGATGACTGAGGAATCGGCTGCTTGGAGATCGTAATAGGCAGTGGTGACATCGCCACGCAACTTTTGTTCGATGCGGAGCAAATCTAGTTTGCTAAATTTCACTTGCTCTTCAGCCGCCCGCACGCTGCTGCTATTGCGACCTGCATCCAAGATGCTATAAGTGGCTTGGAGTTGTCCTTGGATATTTGAATTGCTGCTAGTTGTTGTTTGAGTCCCAAAGATTACAGGCGATCCCTGATTTTGCAGCGTACTTGTCAAGCCTATTTGTAATGCTTGAGCGGCTTGTGCCGATCGAATTCCAGCGGTATCTCGATCGATCGCCAGCCGTGCCGCTTGGACATCACGATTATTCCGAAAAGCGATATCGATCGCCTCTTTTAAGGTTAAAGATTTTGTGTTGGTAATTTGAACGTCCGCACCTGTTTTGGGGAGGTTGAGATCGTTGTTAATCTTGCCTATATTGCTGGGAGTATTTTGAGCGAGGAGCATCGATCGAGCTGGTTGTAGTTGGAGATCGTCAGGATCGAGTATGCTTGCGGCGGCCATCCCACTCGCACCACTCAAAATCAAAGCTGAAATAGTACAAATTGCGTTAAATTGAATTGCTCTTAGTTTATTTAAATTAGTGTTCATCTTTCGCGATCGTGAATTTAATGTGTAAGTTATAAATTCAATTTAAAATTGGTAAAATAAATTCAATTGTCTTGAATTCCTTGATTTCCACAATCAATCCATACAGGATCGCCATCCGATAATTTTCATCAGTGAAAAACAAATTCAGCGATCGAAGATCGCATACCAAAGGTAATCGTTTGAGTAAGGTATTATATGTTGCTTTCAGTCGAATGAAGTCATAGGAGGTGATGTTTGTAAATCCTTTGCTGTGGAGTGAAGCGATCGCTGTATTGGCAAATTTATAACCAAACTGAGCATCGGCTTCGGTCGAACAAACAATCTCGATTTGATGTTCTTGCTTGGAAACGAGAATAGTTGCCAACCAAATATCATTTGGGCGATCTGCTAATGACACTTTGGCATAAGTATCGATCGATACCTTCTCTACGTCGAGTGAATATCTTAAAATCTCACAAAGATAACTTTCTATTGAGGCGCAATCAAAAATATTTATCATGGTCTAACCCTTGGCAGATTACCAGCAAGCAAAAAAATCATCTTTCCGCCGTCTATTAATAGTGCAGGATCTCACTCTGAATCTCTTGCAAAAGCTCTTTGTCGATCTGCATTTTTATCTCGTGAATTCGATCGAGCCAGTCGAATACAAACATGCAAGTTATCAGATCGGGATTGGCATTTTTAAATACAACTCGATACCGATTGGTTGCAATTTTCTCGATCCGTTGATATCTTCCATATTTTCGCTCGGCTTTTGCTTTAAAATTGTCTCGTTGTTTTTGAAGTTCGGATAAATTATTTATTTCCAAAGAGCTGGGTGTAAACCATTCTGACGCAAGTCGATCGGCAGTAAAAAATCTTTCGGCTGCTGTTTGTTGAGATACTTGTTTGTTATCGCAGACATTCAATGATGGCTGCATCATACAATTGAGGCTCAATACTATTAGCAACTGTGGGTAATTATTATTCATCGTTTGATTCCTAGTTGAACATCACAAACTAGTTATTTTTGACGACCCGATTGGATGTTTGCAATTCAGATTTAGCAGATATATCCAGACAATCCACATTTGCGATAGTATTCTCGTAATTGCACCATAAAAATTGTTTTTGATTTGATGCGTCTGGAGATCGAATTTCCGGTTCGATTGCCTAGTCGATAGCGAGCTTTGGTGATGTATTTTTTCTTCATAAAAACACGATCGAATCAATAATAAATTGTTTTAATCACTGCGCAATGCAACAATCGGATCGAGTTTGGCGGCATTTTTAGCTGGGATTACACCTGCTAATAATCCCACCGCAGTCGATAAACCAAAGCCAATTCCGATCGCATTACCCGAAACCACAAAAGCAAATTTAAATCCGGTAGCAGAAACAAAAGTAATCCCAATCCCCAAGATGATGCCGATCGATCCGCCGACGAGTGAAATGATGACTGACTCAGTTAGGAATTGAGTGAGAATCGCTCGATCTGTCGCTCCCAAAGCCTTGCGAATCCCAATCTCCCGCGTCCGTTCGACCACCGAAACTAACATGATATTCGCAATTCCAATCCCGCCAACTACTAGAGAGATACCAGCGATCGCGATAATCATCGTGGTTAGCAAACCAAAAATTGTATTGAATGTTTTGAGGATATCGGCTTGATTGGTAATCTTAAAATCATCGTTTTCAGGCTTGTCGATGTTGTGACGCAAACGCAGAATATTTGCCACCTGAAACTTGACTATTTCTAGTTGCGACTCATCGCGACCTTTGATGTAAATACCATTAATTGAAATCCCCATCAACGAATTATTGCCAACGATTCGCGCCGACATACTCGTCAGGGGAATATATACCGCATCATCGCGGTCTTGAGGGCCTTGAGAGCCTTTGACTTCCATCACCCCGATGACTTCATAGATTTCACCCTGAATCCGAATCTTTTCACCGATCGGATCGACATTAGCTGGAAATAAATTCTTCTGCACCGTAGGCGCAATTACCGCTACCGATGCCGCCGACTTTAGTTCTTCGGCATTAAAAAATCGCCCCATTTTTGGGAAAGTATTTCGCGCCTGAGAATAATTCAGATCCGTACCGTACACCGTCGTCGAAGTATTCTTCTCGCCATGCACCACCTGCGTATTCCGCTGTAAAAAAGCCGAAACAACCGTGGCTCCAGGTGCTTGTTCGGCGATCGCTTGCGCATCCTCCCAATTAAGCGTCGTCAAAGAACCTTGCCCTTGACTGACACCACCGCTTTGGGCAGCACCTGCCATCACTTGCAACACGTCCGTCCCCAATCCGCGAATGCTATCACTTGTTGATTTCTGGATCCCTTGCCCGATCGACGAAATCCCGATCGTCGAAGCAATTCCAATAATTACTCCCAGCATCGTCAAACCACTGCGGAGTTTATTACTCCACAAGGCTTCGATCGCCATCTCTGATATTTCCCAGGTCGAAACCCGATCGGAACGCTGCTTGAATAAAGCCATAATGTTAAGTTGTAGGTCGTGCAAAATATGAGATTTACTGCGGCGGACGTGGTAACGATAGACTCCCACCAGATTTCTGCTCTGCTGGCGGACTGAGTAGCACCTGCTCGTTACCTTGCAGCCCCGATTTCACCTCGGTTTGCTTGCCGACAGTCACACCCGTTTGGATCTGGCGAAATACAGATTTATTACCCTCGCCCAAAACGTATACTCCAGCTCCCTCAGCCTGTTTGACTACCGCAGCATTAGGCACGAAGATCGCATTTTCCAACTGACCCACTGCAAAATCAGCTTCCACATTCATCCCTGCTGCTAATTTGCTGGCTGTCGCAGAGTCAATAGACACCCGCACCTCAACACTAGTAACGTTTTGAGTCACTTTGGCTTGAGGGGCGATTTGCTCGACTTTGCCTGTAAATTTCTCGCCAGGAAAGGCATCGGCTTTAATCGTTACAGGCTGTCCTAATTTGACTTTGGCAATTTGCGATTCCGATAGATTGACGACTACTTGTTGCCGATCGCTAGTGAGCATCAAGATCGATGAAGAAGAGGCTGAAGCTCCCCCACCACCTGCCATAGACGGGCTGACAAAGGCACCTACATCGGCATATTTTTCCAGCACGATGCCATCAAAAGGAGCTAAAACCTTAGTTTCTTCGATCTGATTTTGAATCGTTTTTAAAGACCCTTGCGCCGCTTGCACTTGAGCGACGGCTTGGTCGATCTCTTCCTTCCGAGTGCCTGCCTTGAGTACCGCCACCGCTTGGACTTGTTGCTCGACTTTGGCTTTAGCTTGAGCGATTTCTTCCTTGCGCGCACCCGCTTTGATTAAGTTCAGAGCTTCCGCTTGCTGGGCGACCTTCGCTTGGGCTTGGGCAATCTGTTCTGGTCTAGTTCCCGCTTTTTGGAGGGCTAAAACTTGTTGTGCCTCCAGCACCTGATTTTGCGCGACATCTCGCTCGGCACGTTTTTGTTCTAGGGTTTGCCCCGAAATCGCCCCCGATTTATATAGGGCTTGCTGATAAAAGCCAAAACCCTTCCACAGAGGGAGATATAAGCTGTAAGAAGTTACTCTAGTTCAATGAAATCGGTTAAAATCAACTAAAATTAGTACAGATATCGACACATCAGTACATACAATGTATAAAAAAGTTGACCAACTCGAAACTGAATCAGAAAACTTTGAACTGCCATTTGGAGGTAAATTAGCAGAAGATAATCGATGGGTAATGATGGCAAAACTAATTCCTTGTCTTGATTCGCTAAACCGTCGGGGAACCCGACGAGCGCGAATCGCTGGACAGAAGTAGAAGAAGAATATGCTAAAAATTTTACAATCTTATTCGGAGCACCAGCCAAATCAAGTCGAATGGCACTAGGGGCCTTAATAATTAAAGAAAAGTTAGGAATAAGTGATAGAGAAACAGTCGAACAAATCAGAGAGAACCCATATTTGCAATACTTTATAGGACTAAAGAGTTATAGAAATGAGGCACCATTTGAAGCATCAATGATGGTGCATTTTCGACAAAGACTAGAAATGGATTTAGTCAACAAAATTAATAGCAAAATGTGTGAAGAAAATCGAGGAGAAGTAGAACCAGAAAAAAAGTCACCGTAGGTAGTGAAGAAAAAAAGAGTGTAAATCGAGGAAAGTTAATATTAGATGCGACATGTGCGCCAGCCGATATTAGGTATCCGACCGACTTAGGATTACTGAATCAAGCAAGAAAACAGACGGAAAAAATCATAGATATTTTTTATGATGGATTAGAAAAGAAGCCAATTAAGAAACCAGTAACTCAAAGAATAATAGCAAAAAAAGAATATCTAAAAATTGCAAAGAAACGCCGAGTTACACAAAAGCAAAGAAGAAAAGCGATTAAAAAGCAACTTCAATATATTGACAGAAATCTGGGGCACATAGAACAGCTACAAATGAGTGGTGCCAAGCTAGAGTCGCTGAATGACCAGCAGTATAAAATGCTGTTAGTAGTAACGACAGTGTATCAACAGCAGTTGTCAATGTATGAGAATAAACAACAGCGTGTTGATGATAGAATAGTGAGTCTAACGCAACCACATATTCGCCCAATTGTGAGAGGAAAGGCTGGAACGCCAGTTGAATTTGGAGCAAAGTTATCAGTCAGCTATCATAATGGATACGTGTTTATCGATCGATTAAGCTGGGATAATTTTAATGAATCTGGTGATTTGAAATCACGGCTCTTCATTACTTAGTATGCAAAACTAATAATTGTAATGCCAATTAAGCAGGCATCTATTTCTGAAGTTATCGA
>NZ_PVWO01000239.1 GCF_003003845.1 Chamaesiphon polymorphus CCALA 037
CCGCCGATATTGAGGAAGGGTAGGGCAGCGATTTACTGGTGCGACTTGGTTTCCGCCGCCAATGGCTCTCCATGCGATCGCGCAGGCAGATTTAGCCAAAGCGATCGAGTACGCTCGTCAAATGGGTGCTATTACCGCCCAGGAAGCTCTAGCAATAGGCATTAATTGGATTTTGGCACCAGTAGTCGATGTTAATAATAACCCTGCCAATCCCGTCATTAATATTCGTTCCTTCGGGGAAACTCCCGAGATCGTCAGTCAGCTAGCTATGGCCTACATTCGCGGAGCGGCGGCTTATCCCGTCCTCACCTGCGCCAAACATTTTCCCGGTCACGGGGATACAGGCGTAGATTCGCACTGGGCGTTGCCCGTAATTACCCACGATCGCGCGCGATTGGACGCGATCGAGTTGCCGCCATTTAAGGCAGCAATTCAGGCGGGGGTCGATAGTGTGATGAGTGCTCATTTACTGATTCCCGCACTCGATGCAGAATTACCCGCGACGCTCTCGCCCAAAATTTTAACAGAGGAATTACGGCAGAATTTGGGCTTTGAGGGATTGATTAGTACCGACGCCTTGGTAATGGGGGCAATTGCCGATCGATATGGCGCAGATGAGGCTCCCGTAATGTCTGTGGCGGCTGGTTCGGACATTATATTAATGCCTGTAGATCCCGAAATTGCGATTCGAGCCGTATGCAATGCGGTAGAGTCGGGACGGATTAGTGCGGAGCGAATTAAGGCTTCTGTAGGGCGAATTTGGCGTGCCAAACAGAAGTTATTTGAAGATTGGGATGGCGTCACATTGACGCAATCGCCTGTCAATAGTCAAGCTGCTGCTTTGACGACTCTCGCCCAACCCCAAACGATGGCGATTGCTCGGAATATATTACAAGATTCATTAGTTACTCAAGGTAATTTACCTTTAAAGCCAGTCCAGGGAAAGAATATCATCGCACTCGAAGAAATTCTGGATACTACCTTCCTCAGTCGGAGTACTCCCGCCGTCACCATTCCTACCAAACTCGGCTATCAACTTCAGCTCATCAACCGCCACAGTCCGACGATTAATATCGCGCCTGACGAATCGGTCATCCTCCAACTTTTCATTCGTACCAGTCCATTTTCGGGCGGACTTGGCATTACTTCGGTAGCAAAACAATTGTTTCAACAATTAATTGCAAGTCAACAACTACAAGGATTAATTATCTATGGCAGCCCTTATTTAATGGCCGATTTTGCACCACATTTACCACCAGAAATCCCCTGTGTATTCTGTTACGGACAAATGGCTGCGGCACAATCGATCGCGTTAGGACAGCTATTTGGATTGCAGAATCAGTAGTCTTGATAATCCGTAGGTTGGGTAGCGGATGCGCTCCGCTACCCAACCTACGAGCTACTACTTATTGAGAACCGAATTTAACTAAAAATACTATCGAAAAACTCGATCGATTCTTGCAGGGAAGCGATAAAAGTATCGATTTCTTCTTTAGTATTGTAGAAGTATAAACTCGCACGAGCTGTCGATTGCGCCTTGATAAAGCGATGCAATGGTTGGGTGCAATGGTGTCCGGCGCGAATGGCAATTCCGGATTGATCTAACATCGTCGAAAGATCGTGAGGATGCACGTCACCGGAGGTAAAAGAGGCTAATGCCGCGCGATCTTTAGGTGGTTTGGGGCCGTAGATTTTCACTTGAGGAATTTGGATTAATTTCTCAAATAAATAGGTTGTCAATTCTGCTTCGTAAGCATGAATTTTGTCCATCCCAATATTAGTTAAATAATCTACCGCTGCACCTAATGCGATCGCTTCAGCAATTGCGGGCGTACCTGCTTCAAACTTATGCGGTAAATCTGCATAAGTAGAATTTTCAAGGAATACATCGGCAATCATTTCACCACCACCTAAGAATGGTGGCATCGATCGCAATAAATTCAACTTACCATACAAGAAGCCAATCCCCGTCGGCGCGCACATTTTATGCCCCGAAGCTACCAACCAATCACAATCCAAATCTTGGACATCTAAAGGTAAATGTGGGGCACTTTGGCAAGCATCGACTAATACTTTGGCACCGTATTGATGCGCGAGTCCGACGATATCTTTAATCGGATTGATACAGCCCAGTGTATTAGAAACATGGGAGACAGATACTAGTTTCGTTTTCTCGTTGACTAGCGACTGATAATGTCCGAAATCAAACTCTTCTTCTGGTGTAAGCTGCACGAATTGGAGGCGAGCACCTGTTTTCTGCGCGACTAATTGCCACGGAATTAGGTTGCTGTGGTGCTCCATCACTGTGAGAATCACTTCATCACCGCGTTGCAGATTGCTCAATCCCCAGCTATAAGCAACTAAGTTAATTGCTTCAGTTGCATTACGGGCATAAATAATCTCTTGCGAGGAAGCTGCATTGACAAACTTGGCAATCTTTTCTCTGGCACCTTCATATGCATCCGTTGCTTCCGAGCTGAGCGTATGCACGCCGCGATGGACGTTGGAATTATAGTGGCTGTAGTAATGCTCTAAGGCATGAATGACGGCATGAGGTTTTTGGGAAGTTGCCGCATTATCTAGATACACGAGGGGTTTGCCATGAACTTCCCGATGGAGAATCGGAAAGTCAGGGCGAACTGTATCGGCGAGAGTTTGCGGTTTGTGAATCCCGGATTTGGTTTGAATAAAAGTCATTTCGTCGGCAGTTCCTGTAAGATTTTGAATCAATCGTAAAATCGGGCTTTCTCTAGTCATTGTTTACCAGTTCCTAGTTAGCTTTGAATGCTTTTACTGCCACTGCTAGTTTTTCACGTACTGAGGCGACGGGAATTCGATCGATTATTTCTACAGCAAAAGCGTTAATCAATAATATTTTAGCTGTTTCGACATCTAAACCCCGACTCTGGAGATAAAAAATCTCGTCATCTTCTAATTGGCTGACTGTCGCGCCGTGGGAGCACTTGACATTATCGGCGGTAATTTCGAGCTGGGGCTTGGTATCGATGCGCGCTGTGGATGACAGTAACAGATTGCGGTTCAATTGCCCTGCATTGGTTTGTTGAGCGGCTTGGGGCACGAATACCTTACCGTTGAAGATTGCATGAGCGCGATCGTCTACGATACATTTATGCAGTTGATCGGTAATACCGTGGGGCTTAGTTAGCGCGATGGTGCTGTGGGTATCCGATTCCTGTTCGCCATTTACCATCGTCAAACCATTGAGATAGGTTTCAGTCTGCGCGCCGATTTGGAAGATTTCCCAATTGTGGCGAGAGAGCTTGCTGCCTAACTCGATCGAAGTACCAGTATAAGCACTATGCTGAGATTGAGACACTGCTGTTTTACCGATATGGATGGCGGTAATATCTTCGTCTTGGATGCGAGTATGATTTAGTTTGGCAGTATCGCCCAACCACACCTCGGTAACGGCGTTATTGAAGTAGGGTCGAGCCTCGTTCCGAGGGGCTTCGCCAACGGGAATGGAAGTATGCAGGTATTCTTGAATTAAAGTCGCGCTACTTCTTTGTTCTAACACGATTAGCGCGCGCGGTTGAGTCGCGATCGCCGTATCATCTACGGTAGTGATAAATAATAAGTGAATTGGTGTCTCAAAGGCTATATCTGGAGCTAACCACACCACTGCGGCTTCATTAATACCAGCAGTATTAATCGCCGTAAAGACTTCTTCACCACCAGGTTGTTTACCTAAATATTTAGAAATCTCCAATCCCGCAGCATTTGCGGCGGCGAGGTTGCCGATAAATACACCAGCAGGTAAATTAGCAAGGCTAGATAGTAGCGGCGCATAGATACCGTTGACGAATACTATGCGAGTATTAGTGGCTTCTGGCAGAATTAAGCCATTAATATTGACTGGCGGTAGTTGTGCATCTGGTGCCGCGAAAGTTTGGGTAAGTAATGGATCTAAATTAGTAAATCGCCATTCTTCATCTTTATTGCTGGGAAGGGTTTCTTCTTGGAGATATGCGGCTGCTTGGGTGCGGAGTTCGAGCAGTTGAGGCGTTGCGGGTGGTGAAGTGAGAGCCAGGAGTTGGGCGAGATAGGTGTCTCGGTTAGTTAAAGTTGATGTCATAGGAGTAACGCAAACAAAGAAAAAACAGGATTTACAAATAGATAATTATCAAAACCAGGATCTGTAGGGGTGGGTTTATGCAATTAATGTCGTAAGTAATTGGATTTTAAACAAACCCACCCACCTTACCAATAACCGAACGCATGGCGAAACTCCTACATTTCCTGGTGGGGGAGGGCAGGTTTGTCCGATTGTTGTTAGTGTGTAGCGAAAACCCTAGCATAAACCTGCCCCTACAGATCCTTGTTTGTTAGACGTTTGCTGGTTCGGCTTCTGTCACCCAGTCATAACCCTTGGCTTCTAGTTCGTGTGCGAGTTCCTTACCGCCGCTAGTGAGGATTTGTCCATTCGCCATCACATGGACGAAATCGGGAATGATATAGTCTAACAAGCGTTGATAGTGGGTAATCACCAGCATCGAGTTATCCTGATTCGACAACTGATTGACACCATTAGCAACAATTTTGAGCGCGTCGATATCTAATCCAGAGTCAGTTTCATCGAGGATCGCGAGACTCGGTTCGAGAATTGCCATTTGCAGGATTTCGTTCCGCTTTTTCTCACCACCAGAGAAGCCTTCATTGACGCTACGGCTGAGAAAAGCGGGATTCATTTTGACAATCTCTAATTTGTCCTGAATCAAGTCATCGAAGTCAAACACATCCAATTCTTCCAATCCTCGGTGCTTTTGACGGGAGTTATAAGCGACGCGGAGGAAATCTAAGTTGCTCACACCAGGAATTTCGAGCGGATATTGGAAAGCTAAAAATACACCCGAACGCGCCCGATCTTGCGGCTCTAAGTCAAATAAATTATCTCCTTTATAGGTAACGTTGCCACCCGTAACCGTATATGCAGGATGTCCGGCTAATACTTTGGATAGCGTACTTTTACCAGAACCATTCGGCCCCATAATTGCATGGATTTCGCCCGCTTTGATTTCGAGACTCAAACCATTTAAGATCTGCGTACCATCGACTTCGGCAGTGAGGTTTTCGATCGAGAGGATAACTGGACTATTAGAATTAATCATAATTGAGATTTTGTTTAATTGAGTTTAATAATATTCGATCGATATTAGCTAATCTTTATATCTTATCATCATGAGATAACTAAGCTAACTACTCTCGACTACTGGAGTCAAAGAGATACCCTCATAAATCCGCTCGATCGGGAAAGTTAAGTTGATACTTTTAAGCTCGATCGTATCTCCTGCCTGATAATTAATTATCTCCCAACTCCCACTTTCAGTCTTGCGATACAAATCGACCTCCATCTTCTCAGAACTCACCATTACATAATCTTGTAAAACTGGATTTTGGCGATACATCCTAAATTTACCGCCTCTGTCATAAGCTTCGGTACTCTGAGATAGCACCTCTACCAGCAAACACGGATAAGTAATATATTTAGTTGTTGTTTTATCTCGTTCGTCACAAGTAACGCTTACATCAGGATAAGTATAATCATTCGATTCGACGATATTAACCCGACAATCAGAGTTAGCAGTCTGGCAAGAACTTCCACTAAGAAAATTGTCTAATAAAGCACCAAATTTAAGAGCAATTCGACTATGGTTGACAGTGCCACCTGTCATTGAATAAACTTCACCACCGATATATTCATGTTTCTCTAATTGTTTCTCCTCCCAAGCAAAGTATTCTTCAGAAGTAAATCTTGGAGTATTGTCTCTTACAGCAACCATAAGCAGATAAATTATTTGCTAGTAAAGTTATTTTAAAATTTCTAAATGTCTCTCGATGCCATCCATTTTAAAATTCCCAGCATCGATCCTATCCCACCTTCAGCCAACCAAATATCTCACCAGCAGTTAATTTAACAGATCGAGCAAATTCAGGTACGATTAATTCAGCTTCGAGTAGATCGACTACTTGTACTTGTCGATCGGGTTGATAAACTAGTATCATTTTCTCTGCTGGATCGATTAACCAGCCAACTTCGGTACCATTATCTAGACAATGAAGAATATTTCTAATTACTTTGGTTGTACTTTGGTCGGGAGATAAGATTTCAATCGTCCAATCGGGTGCAGTTGTCACCACATTAGAAACCTCACCATCATCATCTTTGGGAATATTTTCATTCTTCAGCACAACTACATCAGGAACGATCGATCGACCACCAAACGTACATCTCAGTTCTGGAAATGCGATCGCTATCTTTGCTTCCATTAAAATTGAATTAATGAAAGTAAGTAGCTTCATCCTCAATAAACTATGTTTTCCTTGAGGCATCGGCTTTTGAACTATCTTTCCATCAATATACTCACTTGCAGGTTTAGTTTCTGGAAGAGACAGAAAGCTTTCTAAGGTAAGATTTTTTACAGGTATCGCAACCATTTTAAAACTTTAATTTTGTAGGGTGGGCACTGCCCACGTTTAGCTTTCGATCGAGTTCAATCATCTATCAATATTGAGGAGTGAAAGACATTGCCAATTTTACGTAGCTCTTGTCTTTCTATTTTCATAATTAGTGATACCTTCTTCTAAGAAATCCCACACTGATTCGCCTATTTTCTTGAACTCAAAAGGCTTACCACCTCCCTGAGAGGTATTTGCTAAATATATTGCAGGGTCATCCGAAGGATCGTCTAAGAAGAAAAAATAAAAATGCTCGTAAAGATAGCTGGCAAATACAAACATATTGGGAGGTACATTAGTCGGTGGTATATACTCTCCTTCTGTGATAGTTAATTGCTCATAAAAAAATTCTGTCATTTCCAATGGATGCTCATCACCCATATCGAAATCTAGTAAAAAAGACTTAGGAACGTTACCAAAATATGACAAAAATACTTTATAGCTTAGAGGTAAAGACAAACCATATTTTTTCTCTACTGCTTCTATATCTTCTTGAGAGAAGCCCCATATTTCTCTTAGCTTCCAATCATATTTTCCTATTAGTAGTTTCTTGAATCTATGCTCGAAATCTTGAGCCTTGACAATATACTTGCTCATAAGTAGATTGAGGGCAGAAATTTTCTGCCCTATCTAAATTAACCGACAGTACCTTCCAATTTCAGACTCAACAACCGATCTGCTTCGACCGCAAATTCCATCGGCAGTTGATTGAAGACATCCTTACAGAAACCGCTAATCATCATCGAAATCGCATCCTCTTGGGAAATACCCCGTTGAGCGAAGAAGAATAACTGATCTTCACCAATTTTAGAAGTAGATGCTTCGTGTTCGACTTTGGCGGTTTGATTTTGGACTTGGATGTAGGGGAAAGTATTCGCCTGCGCGCGATCTCCAATTAGCATCGAGTCGCATTGGGAATAATTTCTCGCCCCTTTAGCTGTCGGATTCATTTTGACTAAACCGCGATAGCTATTCTTCGATTTGCCAGCAGAAATCCCTTTGGAAATAATCGTACTTTTGGTATTTTTACCGACATGGATCATCTTAGTTCCGGTGTCGGCTTGTTGGAGATTATTCGTCAGCGCGACGGAGTAAAATTCACCGACTGAGTTGTCGCCAACTAAGACGCAACTGGGATATTTCCAAGTAATTGCCGAACCTGTTTCTACTTGCGTCCAAGAAATCTTGGAATTTACACCTTTACACAAGCCGCGTTTGGTAACGAAGTTGTAGATACCGCCTTTGCCTGTTTCATCGCCTGCGTACCAGTTTTGGACGGTGGAATATTTGATTTCGGCGTTATCTAATACCACCAATTCGACGACTGCGGCGTGAAGTTGGTTGGTGTCGAATGCGGGTGCGGTACAGCCTTCGAGGTAGGTGACGGATGCACCTTCGTCGGCGACGATTAATGTCCGCTCGAATTGCCCGCTATCTCCGGTATTGATCCGGAAGTAGGTGGATAAATCCATCGGGCACTTGGTGCCTTTAGGGATATAGACGAAGGAACCGTCGCTAAATACGGCGGAGTTTAAGGCTGCAAAGAAATTATCGGCGATCGGGACGACACTACCCAAGTATTTTTCGATCAGTTCGGGATATTCTTTGACGGCTTCGGAAATGGAGCAGAAGACGATGCCTTCTTTTGCGAGTTGCGCTTTGAAGGTGGTGGCGACGGAGACGCTATCGAAGACGGCATCTACAGCGACGTTCGAGAGTCGCTTTTGCTCGTTGAGGGAAATCCCTAATTTTTCAAAGGTTTCGAGCAACACGGGATCGACTTCATCCAAACTGTCCAACTTTTTGGCGGCTTGTTTGGGGGCGGAGTAGTAGATGATATCCTGATAATCGATCGCGGGATAATCTACATGCGGCCAAGTGGGTTCGGTCATCTTCAACCACTGACGATAGGCGCGCAGGCGGAAATTGAGCAGAAATTCTGGCTCGTCTTTCTTGGATGAAATCAACCGCACGATATCCTCGTTCAAGCCGCGCGGAATCTTATCTGACTGAATGTCAGTGACGAAGCCGTATTTATAGGGTTGATTGACTAAGTTTTGGACTACAGTACTCATCGATCGCCTGTGTTCTCTCTAGAATAAGGATGGTTTTTATTGGCTGGCTGCGG
>NZ_PVWO01000240.1 GCF_003003845.1 Chamaesiphon polymorphus CCALA 037
GTTCTGGTATTGCACCTCATGGCGGTAAATTGGTCGATGGCGTAGCCTCACCTCTGGTGAATCGCATCGCCAGCCCCGCTCAAAAAGCCGAATTTCTAAGTAAAGCCGAGCATTTACCTAGAGTCGAATTAGACGAACGGGCATTTTCCGATCTGGTGATGATTGCGATCGGTGCATTTAGTCCACTGACTGGGTTTATGCCAGAAGCAGACTATAACAACGTCGTCCCCAACATGCGGTTGGCGAATGGATTACCTTGGTCGATTCCGATTACGCTTTCTGTTACTGAAGCTGTCGCCGCACCTTTAGAAATCGGTGCGCTCGTGCGTCTGGATGATAATACGGGTCGATTTGTCGGCGTTTTAGAGCTATCTGAAAAATATACTTACGATAAGCAAAAAGAAGCAATTAATGTCTACCGCACGGATGACGAAAAGCATCCCGGCGTCAAAGTCGTCTACGACCAAGGTAATGTTAATTTAGCGGGTGCGATCTGGTTATTAGAACGCGAAGCACATCCGCAATTTCCTACTTATCAAATCGATCCTGCGGCATCCCGCGCGCAGTTCCAAGCCAAAGGCTGGAATACGATCGTTGGCTTTCAAACCCGCAACCCAATTCACCGCGCGCATGAATACATTCAAAAGTGTGCGATGGAAACCGTCGATGGTTTGTTCTTACATCCCTTAGTTGGCGCGACGAAGGAAGATGATATCCCCGCAGATGTGCGGATGCGTTGCTACGAGATTATCTTAGAACATTACTATCCTAGCGATCGGGTAATTCTCGGCATCAATCCTGCTGCAATGCGTTATGCTGGGCCGCGCGAAGCTATTTTCCACGCTTTAATTCGTAAAAATTACGGTTGTACTCATTTTATCGTCGGTCGCGATCACGCAGGCGTCGGCGACTACTATGGTACTTACGACGCTCAACATATTTTTAGCGAATTTGAACCAGGCGAACTCGGCATCACGCCAATGATGTTCGAGCACGCGTTTTACTGCCAAGTTACCAAATCCATGGCAACGACAAAAACTAGTCCCAGTACTCCCGAACAACGAGTACATCTGTCGGGGACTAAAGTCCGCGAACTGCTGCGTAAAGGCGAACTACCACCACCAGAATTTTCGCGTCCCGAAGTTGCCGCCGAATTAATCCGTGCCATGCAAGGGAACACATAGGTGGGAATGCGCGACTAATAGGCAGCATCTACCGACTTATCAACCCAGTACAAATTAATAAATATATGTCCACCAAATTTTCGATTTCTGCTGTTGCGATCGCAGCGTTACTAACTTTAACTCACGGATCGATCGCTACTGCTGAAGTTTATAAAACTAGCAAAGACCAAGTGGTAGTAACTGGTTTGACTGCAAAGCAAAAGTACCCAATCAAAGGGACTAATGCTAAAAATAAGCCAGTTAATCGTAAAGATGTCGCAGCAAACACTTGTGGCGAAGCTTTGGTAGATGGTGCTGGTAAGTACAAAACATTGATTGTCGGTACCGAGAAGATCGATCCTGCAACTTTACCTGTTAGAGAACACGCTAAATGTAAGGCGAAAAAGACTGCTGCGGCAACTCCTAAGAAAAAGGCTGGTACCGCCACTAAAACCGTAGTGCCTACTACTGTGCTGCCTTCAACAACCGTACCAACAACTGCCGCACCCACAACTACTACACCAGTAGCTAAATAATATTGTTGGAGATTGGAATCGACTCATAAGGGTCTATTTATAATTTTTAGAACTGGGTAGGGGCAATTCATGAATTGCCCCTACCAGTTTTTATTTTGGAGGTCATTTACCTTACCTAAAACTGAAGATAATTATAGATATCTACAGATATTTTTTCAGTAATAATTTTAACTTCTGCTTGGTCGCATCGGGTACCTTATCCATTGGCGTGATAATTGCGTACTTGAGAGCAGAATGTGCGTCCGAAACAAATAAATTTGCACTCAGTTTTCGTACTGTTTCTCGAATTACCTGTTGAGCATTACTAGCATTTTTGTGGAGATTGGCAATTATCATATCCACCGTTACACTATCATGGTCTGGATGCCAACAATCGTAGTCGGTAGCTAATGCTAGGGTGGCATAAGCAATCTCAGCTTCTCTGGCCAATTTTGCTTCGGGTAAGTTGGTCATGCCAATAATCGTACCGCCCAACATTCGATACATATTCGATTCGGCTTTGGTAGAAAAGGCTGGCCCTTCCATACAGACATAAGTACCGCCTCTATGCAAACTAATATCTGGTAGATTTAAAGACTCGATCGAGTCTGCTAAAACGCCTGCTAACTGATGACAAATCGGATCGCCAAAAGCAATATGACCGACAATTCCATCGCCAAAAAATGTACTAGTCCGGCTTTTCGTTCGATCGATAAATTGGTCGGGTAAAACTAAATCTAATGGTTTAACTTCTGCCTGCAACGAGCCTACAGCCGATGCCGAAATCAGATACTCGACACCGATTTGTTTCATCGCATAAATATTAGCACAATACGGAACTTCTGTCGGCGTCAGATGATGATTGCGTCCGTGGCGCGCCAAGAAAGCAACTTCGACGCCATCTAACTCACCGACAATTAGATTGTCAGAAGGTTTACCAAAAGGTGTTTCGACACTCACCTCGCGCACATTAGTTAAAGCGGACATTTGATAAAGTCCGCTACCACCAATAATTCCAATTTTGATATCGCTCATTTTTATAATTGATAATTGATAATTGCGGCGCGCGCTCTGGAGGTTTCCTCCAGATTAAGCGCGATAAGACAGATAATTGATAATTATCAATTCAGGATATTTTAGATGTATAGATACATAAAAAACGTAGGGTGGGAAATGCCCACCATTCAGATTTTAGGGATCGTTAATCCCACATATTTATTAAACAGATATTATCTGAAATTATTGTGGTGGGCAGTGCCTACCCTACTTTTATAAAGCTATCCTACGGTTTCTAGAACCTAAAGCCTAAAGCCTAAAGCCTATCTCAAGGTTTTGGCTTAATTTCACTAATTTTAGTATCGATATCGATTAGGGTATCCAAGACAATTCTTTTAGCATACAACTTCCAGCCCCATCTTTGAATGGAAATTGCAGCAGCGGTGCCACCAACAGCGGCAATAAAATCTAGCGGCTGATTGAGCGAAATTCCAAATAACAAGCCTAATCCAGCAATGCCCCAAAATGGTAACGCGGCAGTTTGACGTTGAGTTTCGACTATTTTTGCAATGCCGCCAGTGGGTAACTCAGCCTCTAATGCTGCTTTGACTGCTTGCTGCTCGGCTCTATTTACCGATATACCAATTTTGCGGCGCAATTTCTCAATTTTGCGAGCATCACTGCTGTATTGAGTGAGTTCGTCTTCTGCCATCAATACCAGCCGTTCGTATTGTCCCACAGGTTTATTAATTTATGTAAATATTCATCAATGATTATAGCCGAGGATGTGGATGTGCATCTAGTCAAACAACGCTCGCGGCTAGACCAACGCCGATCGATTTTCTTTATGTCGTTTAGGCGTATAAGACATCGGATCTCAATACGTACTTAATGCCAGCAGTTACGGGAGTCCCTTCGTGCCGCCGCTCGTGCCGAAATAGCAATGCCATCCCCACTGTGGGCGTGACAATGAATTCTTGCTTATGGCTGATGCCATCGACAGCATAATATTCTCTAAATGCTGTATCGCCACCCTCACAAGCATCATTCAAATAAATCATGTATGAGAGCTTGCTGGTTTGCCCTAATGAATTGGTAACAGCACCATCTTTATGTCTTTTGAATTGCTGTCCAGGATGGTATCGATAAAATCGCAATTGTGGATCGACACTGCAAGGTAGTGATGAGTCGATGGTGGGTAGCAGGTAATGAATGCGCTGCCACATCTGACTTGCCAATGCCGTATCTTGCATGACAACCCGATCGTTATTTCTGATGTTAGTCATCATCATCGGGCCATCTGACGTTCTCACGGTGGCTGCTTCAAATCCAATCGCTTCAGCTCGATCGATTAACGATCGACATTCAGCGGGTGAAAAAACGGACTCGATCGTGAAGATACCATCATCGATCTTGGTTGCAGTTAGATTCATATCAAGACGTCCTACTCGTTTACACTCTCTAATCTTATCTATGAAGAAAGAGGCCACACCAAAAGGATACAATAACAATCGAGTCTCAATGCAGCGATCGATTTATGGAAGCCAGTCCCGCCCAAATTAGTCAAGCCGTCCAAAATCTGTACGATACCTATCCCTTCCCTCCAGAACCCCTGCTCGATGAGCCGCCTCCAGGGTTTAACTGGCGATGGCAGTGGGACGCGGCTTACAATTTTTGTACCGGACAAATGCCACAGCGGCGGGATGTGCGGATTCTCGATGCGGGTTGCGGTACGGGTGTAAGTACCGATAGCTTGGTGCATCTCAATCCTGAAGCGCAAGTTACCGCGATCGATCTCAGTCCGGGCGCGCTGAAAGTTGCCCAAGAACGCTGCGCGCGATCGGGTGCAACCAGAGTCGAATTTCATCACATGAGTCTGTTCGATGTAGCGCAGCTACCAGGGGAATTCGACCTGATTAACTCGGTAGGAGTACTCCACCATACTCCCGATCCCATTCGGGGCATTCAAGCCTTGGCGAGCAAATTAGCCCCTGGTGGGTTGATGCACATTTTCGTCTATGGCGAATTGGGACGCTGGGAAATCGAATTGATGCAAAAAGCGATCGGCATGTTGCAAGGCGACAAGCGCGGCGACTATCAAGATGGTGTTAAAATCGGTCGCGCTGTTTTTGCCTCCCTCCCCGAAAATAATCGCATTCTCAAGCGAGAAAAAGAACGCTGGGCGATCGAAAACCACAAGGATGAATGTTTCGCCGATATGTACGTTCACCCGCAAGAAATCGACTATAATATCGAGACATTATTTGAATTAATCGATGCTTCTGGCTTAGATTTTGTCGGCTTTTCCAATCCCGATTTCTGGAGTCTAGAGCGACTGTTGGCTAAAGCACCCGAAGCACTAGAACGCGCCCAAAAGTTAGATATTCGCGCCCAATATCGACTGATCGAACTCCTCGATCCCGATGTTGCTCACTATGAATTTTTCCTGTCTAAACCACCACTGCCTCACTCGATAGATTGGTCGCAAGACGAGACTTTATTGGCAGCAATTCCCCATCGGCATCCTTGTATTGAAGGATGGGAGAGCAAGAATGTCTTTAATTGTGACTGGAAATTGTTAAATCTTACCGATGCTGAATTTGCTTTTATGCAAGCTTGCGATGGAAATCCTCAGCAATTAACAGTTGGTGAGTTGTTAGGGTCGATCGAGATTTCGCTTGCGAATATTCGATCGCTCTTAGCTAATAAATTGATTATGTTGAAAGTGAAAAAATAACAGTTAACACAGCTCCCCGACTTCTTAAAGAAGTGGGGGAACTAATAAGCACCCGATCGACAAAATCATGTCAGTAACAGTTCATTTTTTACCAGATAAAGTCAGTGTCACCGCCGAACCTGGCGAACCATTGCTCAACGTTGCCGAACGGGCGGGAATTACAATACCAACTGGTTGTTTGATGGGTTCTTGTTATGCCTGCGAGGTCGAAATCGAAGGGCAAGAATATCCCGTGCGAGCTTGTCTGGCCAGCGTCCCTGACGAATCAGTACTAATCGTGCATCGTTACGACGATCCAATTTGGTAAAACGCCAGATAGATCGAACAGATGTGATATTTAGGGAAATTGAGGTTTATCTCCATCCATCAATATTGAGAACAAGTTACAGATCGCCTGTCTTATGCTTCTCATGTTCTAGCCACTCAGATGAGGTCAACTCGCTCCACGTAGCGATCGGTAGGGTTCGAGCTAAAATGGTGGTGATGACAGGATGAGCATCGATATTGCGTAACTTGACAGATTAAATATGGAAAATACTTATAACCCCGCCGAGATTGAGTCTAAATGGCAGCAGTCTTGGACGGAGCAAAATTTATATAAAACCGATACAACTAGCTCCAAGCCTAAATATTACGCACTGTCGATGTTTCCCTATCCGTCAGGAAATCTGCACATGGGGCACGTTCGGAACTATGTGATTACCGACGTGGTAGCCAGACAGAAGCGGATGCAAGGACATCGCGTGTTGCATCCGATGGGTTGGGATGCGTTTGGATTGCCAGCAGAAAATGCGGCTATCGAACGGGGGATTCATCCGGCGACTTGGACGTATCAGAATATCGCCCACATGCGGGGACAGTTGCAGAAATTGGGTTTATCGATCGATTGGGATCGAGAATTAGCAACCTGTTCGCCGGAATATTATCGGTGGACGCAGTGGATTTTTTTGAAGTTCTACGAAGGTGGCTTGGCGTACCAAAAAGACGGGATGGTGAATTGGGATCCGATCGACCAAACCGTATTGGCGAACGAGCAAGTCGATAGTGAAGGGCGTTCTTGGCGTTCTGGCGCGATCGTCGAGAAGAAGGCTCTCAAGCAGTGGTACTTTAAAATTACCGAATATGCCGAGCAATTATTGAACGATTTGGAGCAGTTGTCGGGTTGGCCAGAAAAAGTCCGCACGATGCAGGCAAATTGGATCGGTAAATCGATCGGGGCTAATCTGGAATTCCCTATCGTCGGTGCGGATGAGAAAATCGCTGTATTTACGACTCGTCCCGATACTGTTTATGGCGTGAGTTATGTCGTACTGGCTCCAGAACACCCACTGACGGCACAGGTGACCACTTCCGACCAAAAAGCGGCTGTAGATGCCTTCGTTGAGGAAATTAAGAATCAAAGCGAGATCGAGCGGACGGCTGAAGATAAGCCCAAACGCGGCGTACCGACTGGTGCGATGGCGATTAATCCTTTTACGGGGACAGAAGTGCCGATTTGGATTGCCAATTATGTCTTGTATGAATACGGGACGGGTGCTGTTATGGGCGTTCCCGCTCACGACGTTCGCGACTTTAAGTTTGCGAAGCAATATCAGTTGCCGATTACTCAAGTAATTACTGCGCCGAGCCAGAATGCAGATGAACCGCTGACGGTTGCTTATACCGAGGCGGGGACGATGATTAATTCCAGTCAATTTGACGGGTTAGACTCGGTTACTGCCAAGCAATCGATCGTCGAATATGCCGAGCAAAATGGCTATGGTAACGGCAAGATCCAATATAAGTTGCGGGATTGGCTGATTTCGCGCCAACGTTATTGGGGTGTGCCGATTCCGATCGTGCATTGCCCGAACTGTGGTGCAGTACCAGTTCCAGAGGCAGAGTTACCAGTGAAATTGCCAGAAGATGTCGAATTTACGGGCAAGGGTGGCAATCCCTTGGCGCAATTGGAGTCGTGGGTGAATGTGCCCTGCCCGACTTGTGGCACGCCAGCGAAGCGGGAAACCGATACGATGGATACGTTTGTGGATTCTTCTTGGTATTTCTTGCGCTATCCAGATGCGGGTAATGACAAGCAAATCTTCGATCCGAATATTACCAACGATTGGATGCCTGTAGACCAATACGTCGGTGGGATCGAACATGCCGTATTGCACTTATTGTATGCACGCTTTTTTACGAAAATAATTCGAGATTTTGGAGCTGGCGATCGTGGTAAAACTAAACTGCTAAATTTTGACGAGCCATTCAAACAATTGCTGACTCAAGGGATGGTACAAGGACTTACTTATAAGAATCCTAAAACTGAGAAGTATATTCCGATCGAAGCAGTATTAGATCCCGCTAATCCTACAGATCCAGAAACTGGTGATGTGCTGGAAGTCTCGATGATTAAGATGTCTAAATCTAAATATAATGGCATCGATCCAGAAGATGTTTTAGCAAAATATGGTGCAGATACAGCACGGATGTTTATCTTATTTAAAGCACCGCCTGAAAAAGATCTCGAATGGGATGAAGCAGATGTCGAAGGCCAATTTCGATTTTTGAATCGCTTGTGGAGACTGGCGATCGGTTATAAACCGATGAGTGCTAATAGTGGCGAATTATCTAAATCGGAGAAAGATTTACGTCGATTCGTCCACCATGCCATTCAAGCAATTACTGAAGATTTGGATGGTGACTATCAGTTTAATACCGCCATCTCCGAATTGATGAAGCTGAGTAATGCGATTACCGATGCCGATTGCAAAGATTCGCCTGTTTATGCTGATGCGATCGAAACTCTGATGATTTTAGCCGCACCATTTGCACCGCATATGACGGAGGAATTGTGGCAATTGACGGGGCATAGTGGTTCGATTCACGAACAACCTTGGCGTCAATTCGATCCGGCTGCTTTAGAAGCTGATGAAATTACTTTGGTAATTCAAATCATGGGCAAAACTCGCGGCACAATCCAAGTCCCAGCGACGAAGGATTCGGCCACTTTAGAAGCCTATGCACGAGAGTCAGCGATAACTAAAAAGTTTAGTGAAGGTAAGGAGATTAAAAAGGTAATCGTCGTACCAGGAAAGTTGGTTAACTTTATCATCGGTTAGTTTATGCACTCGATCGAGATAGACAAATATCTATCGCAATTTTATTCGGTGTGCTACGCTCGATCGATTGCAATTTGCTGTAG
>NZ_PVWO01000241.1 GCF_003003845.1 Chamaesiphon polymorphus CCALA 037
GTCGCTGCCGATCCCAGAGCGCGACTTGGATCGACTGGCTTTCGTCATCTATACCTCTGGTTCCACGGGGCAACCGAAAGGTGTGATGGTAACGCACCGAGGACTGGGAAATCTGGTACTGTTCCACCGAGAAATCTTCCAAGTGACGGCACAGAGTCGGGTGCTGCAATTTGCCTCCCTGAGCTTTGATGCTTCGGTGTGGGAAATCTGGATGGCACTGGGTAATGGAGCCAGACTTTACTTGGGCGATCGAGATGCGATCGCCCCAGGGGTAGATTTACAACAGTTTTTACACAGCCACTGTATCACCCATGCGACCTTACCGCCTGCTGCCTTGACAGTGATGCCGATCGCCGATTTCCCCGAACTACAGTATCTGATTGTGGCGGGGGAAAGTTGTCCGCCATCTGTAATCGATCGCTGGGCAGTCGGTCGGAATTTTTACAATGCTTACGGCCCGACCGAGACGACAGTGTGTGCGACGATCGCCCAGTGTCAACCCGATCGCGGACAACCGCCGATCGGCAGACCGATCGCGCACACCTCAGCCTATCTATTAGACGATCGCCAGCAACTAGTACCTGTCGGGATCGGTGGTGAGATTTATCTAGGTGGTGTGAATTTGGCGCGGGGCTACCTGAATCGGCCAGAATTGACTGCCGAGAAGTTCGTACCCCA
Organism: Chamaesiphon polymorphus CCALA 037; assembly: GCF_003003845.1. Taxonomy (GTDB): domain Bacteria; phylum Cyanobacteriota; class Cyanobacteriia; order Cyanobacteriales; family Chamaesiphonaceae; genus Chamaesiphon; species Chamaesiphon polymorphus. Next base: position 679 of record NZ_PVWO01000241.1, read on the forward strand.
TCCTTGGGTACCCGGAGCGAAACTCTATCGCACGGGCGACTGGGGACGCTATCGCGCTGATGGTCAGATTGAATATTTAGGTCGGATCGACCAACAGGTCAAACTCCGAGGCTTTCGGATCGAGCTGGGCGAAGTGGAAACGATGCTGGGTCAGCATCCCGACGTGCTTCAAACTGCGGTGGTTGCCAGAACTTTAGACTCGGGTCGCCAACAACTGGTAGCTTATGTGGTACCGCAACCGAGCGGGCAACCATCGGTAGCAGCACTGCGGGAATTTATGTCCGAGCGGTTGCCTGACTACATGGTGCCCGGAGCGTTTGTGCTATTACCAGAGTTGCCAGTAACACCGAATGGCAAGGTCGATAAAGCCGCGCTACCCGCACCGGATCTCACGACCATGTTAGCCGCTGGATATGTCGCGCCGCAAACTGATGTCGAAGTAACTTTAGTCCAGATTTGGCAAGAAGTGCTGGGTCTGAACCAGGTAGGAACTCAAGATAATTTCTTCGCCATTGGTGGGGACTCAATTCTGAGCTTGCAAGTTGTGGCGCGGGCGAACCAAGCGGGAATTCAATTTACACCCAAACAACTCTTTGCCCATCAGTCGATCGGCGAACTAGCGCGGGTTGCTGGTACCCAGCCCCGCATCAGCGCAGAGCAGGGGATTGTTACGGGTGCCGTCCCGCTCACACCCATTCAAAAATGGTTCTTTGCCCAACAGTTACCCGCTCCGCACCATTTCAATCAGGCCGTGCTGCTCGAAGTACCCACCGATATATCGGCGACATGGTTGCAACAAGTGTTGACGGCGATCGTCAGTCACCACGATGCGCTGCGGCTGCAATTTACCGTCAGTAGCGATCGGGACTGGCACCAACAGAATGCGCCATTGGGTACCGAGCCGCAGCTTCAAATCGTCGATTTGAGCGACTTGACAGGTCAGCAGCAGACGGACAGACTCACGGAAATTTGCTCTCAACACCAAGCAACTATGGATCTAGCGGCGGGCTGTTTAGTCCGATCGACGCTGTTCCGGCTGTGCCCAGGTCAGCCACAACGACTGCTGATCGCCATTCATCACTTAGCCGTAGATGGGTTATCGTGGCGGATTTTATTAGAAGACCTGCAAACCGCCTACCAGCAGCTCGATCGCGGTCTAGACATTGTATTCCCAGCTAAAACTACCGCTTGGCAGGAGTGGGCGCAGCAGTTGACGGCAACTGCCGAAGATCGCTGGGGCGAATTGGCATACTGGCAAGCTCAGTCCCCACCAGATCGCTACTCCTTGCCGATCGATCGCGTTGGCGAAAATTCGCTCGATTCGGTTGATACGGTAGAAATTTCCCTCTCGGCGACTGCGACTCAAGATTTATTACACCGCGTACCAGCAGCATACCGAACACAGATTAATGATGTGTTGCTGAGTACACTCGCGCAGACGATCGCAGAGTGGACGGGTGAATCGCGTGTTTACCTGGACTTGGAAGGCCACGGTCGAGAAGAATTAGGCGCGGCAACGGACATTTCCCGCACGGTCGGCTGGTTTACAACGCTATTCCCAGTCTGTCTCGATCTCCCTGCACAGCGACAGCCCTCCGTCTGGCTCAAGACGATTAAAGAACAAATTCGATCGATTCCCGATAAAGGTATTGGTTATGGACTATTGCGGTACATTTGTCAAGCACCAAGTTTGGTCAACCAACTAACTGCACCAATTAGCTTTAACTATCTAGGACAATTCGATCGCACGCTGGATGTTGAGGGGAAATTCCAACTGGCGAGTGAATCCACCGGAGCCGATGTCAGTACCGAGGGCAATCGCCATCATCTGTTAGATATCAGTGGCTCGATCGTCACCGATCGATTGCAGTTGAGCTGGAGCTACAGCAGTAACTTACACGACAGATCGACGATCGAGCATTTAGCCGAGCGATTCATCAACTATCTAGAAGCGACGATCGAGCATTGCTTGGCACCGACATCTGGAGGCTATACTCCTTCAGACTTCCCGCTGGCGCAGCTATCTCAGCCCGAACTAGATCGGTTAGTCGGCGATAATTGGTCGGCGGTGGCGGATATTTATCCCCTCTCGCCGATGCAGCAGGGAATGCTGTTCCACAGCGTTGCCGATCCAGATTCGGGGGTATATGTAGAACTCCTCCACTGCACGTTACACGGTGTTGTCGATCTGCCAGTTTTCCAGCAAGTCTGGCAACAGGCGATCGATCGACACGATATTTTCCGCACGGGTTTCGTGTGGGGAGATCTCGCTCGACCCTTACAAGTCGTTCGTCACCAAGTTCCGCTCTCATTTACCTATCATGATTGGCGAAACAAGCAGTCACAGCAAGCCCAGCTAGCAGAACTAATCGAGCGAGAACGCCTACAGGGCTTCGATTTGAGCTGTCCGCCCCTATTGCGGCTACATTTAATTCAATTGGCAACCGATCGCTACGAATTAGTCTGGGTTCACCATCACTTGTTGTTAGATGGTTGGTCGTTGCCGATTGTATTTAAAGAACTGTTTGCCGATTATCATGCCAGCATCAGCGGTCAACCCGCGCCACAGGTTGCCGTCTCCCCTTACCGTAACTATATTGCGTGGTTGCAAACCCAAGATCGATCGGCTGCTCAAGCGTTCTGGCAAGAGCAACTTCAGGGGATTACTGCCCCAACGCCACTAATTACCGATCGGCACACGGAATTGACTCCAGGTTACGAGACGCGCCAGCTCCAGTTATCGATCGAGACGACAGCCACACTTCAAGAATTTGTCCGCCAACAGCACTTGACTCTGAGCAATCAGATCCAAGCAGCTTGGGCGTTGTTACTCAGCCGTTACAGTGGGGAAACTGAGGTGGTGTTTGGGGTCACGGTTTCCGGTCGTCCCCCGACGCTGTTGAGAGTCGAGGAAATGGTGGGTTTATTCATCAATACCTTACCCGTGCGCGTCTCGATCCCTAGCGAGCTGAGTGTTTTACCGTGGTTGCAAACCCTGCAAACCCAGCAACAAGATCGGGAACGGTATATTTACACGCCCTTGGTCGATATTCAAGGTTGGAGTGAGGTGCCGCGTGGAGTACCACTATTCGACAGTATTGTCGTGTTTGAAAATTACCCGCTCGGTGAGGCTGTCAACGGTCGCGTAGAAGGGCAAACGCTAGAGATTGCCAACGTCCGCAGTCTGGAGCAAACCAACTACCCACTGACATTGACGGTGCTACCCGGTCACGAATTAACGTTAGATATTAGCTACGATCGCTGTCGCTTCGCACCAGAGACGATCGATCGAATGCTGGGTCATCTCCACAATCTAATTGTGGGGATGGTGAGTAATACCGAGCTGTCGTTGTCACGATTACCGCTGCTATCTAGCGCAGAAGTGCAACAGTTGCAGGATTGGAACGCCACCGAGTGCGATTATCCTCACGATCTCTGTGTGCCAGAGTTATTTGCCCAGCAGGTGGCCGCCACACCCGATCTCGTCGCCGTAATTGAGGGTGGCGATCGGTTGACCTATCGCGAGCTAGCCGAACGCGCCAACCAATTAGCGCACCTGCTCCTAGACGCGAACGTCCAGCCCGATAGTTTAGTCGGAATTTGTCTGCCACGATCGCTCGATGCGATCGTGGCGATGTTGGCGGTGTCGATTGCTGGGGCGGCATATGTGCCCCTCGATCCGGCTTATCCGATCGGTCGCTTGGAGTTGATGTTAACTGATGCCCAGGTGCCAGTATTAATAACCCGTAGCGATCTCGGCTTGCCGCTATCGACCGCAGGTATGTCAGTGGTGCAACTGGACGATCGATCTGTAGATCGCTACCCGACAACGCCGCCTGTCGTCGATTACAACCCCGATCGGTTAGCTTACATTATCTATACTTCTGGCTCGACTGGAACACCCAAAGGGGTGATGATTCAGCATCGCGCCTTGGTCAACTTCATCACAGCGGCACAAGCGGCTTACCAGATTACCTCAGCCGATCGAGTGCTGCAATTTGCGGCTTACAGCTTTGATACAGCCATCGAAGAAATTTATCCGACCCTCCTCCGGGGCGCGACCTTGGTGTTGCGACAGGAAGCCATGCTCGATTCGATCGCCGCGTTCGTGACAGCGATCGAATCGATGGAGATTACGGTATTAGATTTGCCGACAGCTTATTGGCAGCAATTAGTTACCACTCTAGTTACCGATCGATTGAGTCTCCCCGCGACGGTGCGGCTGACGATTATCGGTGGCGAACAGGTTTCCACCAGTCATGTCGAGCTGTGGCAACGTCATTGTCCAGAAATTCCCCTGCTCAATACCTACGGGCCAACAGAAGCCACCGTCGTCACTACAGTTGCCGATCTATCGACTGCAACGCAGATCTCGATCGGGCGACCGATCGCCAATACGCAAGTCCAAATTCTCGATCCTCACGGACAACAGAACCCGATCGGTGTTGCTGGCGAACTACATATTGGTGGTGCTGGTTTAGCACTCGGTTATCTGGGTCAGCCGACACTGACGGCGGCCAAATTTATCACCACCGAAAACGATTTACGCCTGTATCGGAGTGGCGATCTCGCCCGATATTTACCCGACGGTCAAATTGAATACCTCGGACGGATCGATCGACAGGTGAAGATTCGCGGCTTCCGGATCGAACTTGGGGAGATTGAATCCGTACTCAGTCAGCATCCGCAGCTTCAAGCTGTAGTCGTCGATCGACCTCCCGTAGCCGATGTCGGTCGATCGCGCTTGGTTGCTTACTATGTCTTACAGTCGCCAGTAACCGACAGCTCCACCTTAGAAGCAGAGCTGCGCCAGTTTATCGCCGCCCGCCTCCCTGACTACATGCAGCCCAGTGCGTTCGTGCAACTCGATCGTCTCCCCTTAACTCCCAGTGGTAAAGTCGATCGTCAAGCCTTACCCGCACCATCGACGGTGGCGATCGCTCAGCGCGATCTAGTCCTACCGACTGCGCCTTTAGAAATTGCCCTAGCGCAGATTTGGCAAGAAGTACTCGGATTGCCTCAGGTGGGTCTGGAGGATAACTTCTTTACCATTGGTGGCGATTCGATTCTGAGTTTGCAAATCATCGCTCGCGCCAACCAAGTCGGCATCAAGTTAACCTTCAAGCAACTGTTTAGCCATCCATCGATTGGCGAATTAGTCAAAGTTGTCGAAACTGGCACGGTCGTCCGTGCGGAACAAGGGATGGTAACGGGAGCTGTACCGCTGACGCCGATTCAATCTTGGTTCTTCGAGCGGGAATTCCCCGAGCCGCACCATTTCAATCAATCGGTGTTGCTGCAAGTACCTGCCGATCTGGATGTCGATCGCGTGCAACGGGTCTTAACCACGATCGTCAGTCACCACGATGCTCTCCGCTTGACATTTACAGCCACCGATCGCGGTTGGCAGCAGTTTAACGCCCCTGTCAGCGAGCTACCCCAACTGCAAGTTATAAATTTAGGCGATTTAACAGGTCAGCAGCAGACCGACAGATTGACCGAACTTTGCAGCCAACAACAAGCCAGCCTAGATTTGACCGCAGGTTGTTTGCTGGGCGCAACGCTGTTTCAGATGGGCGCGCACCAGCCCCAACGGTTATTAATTGTCATTCATCACTTGGCTGTCGATGGGGTATCCTGGCGGATTTTATTGGCAGATATCCAAACTGCCCTACAGCAACTCCAGCAAGGTCTGGAGATCGGGTTGCCGCCCAAAACGACCTCCTGGCAACAGTGGTGCGAGCGATCTACCGAACTTGCCGCCAACTTTACGACAGAATTAACTTACTGGCAGCAGCAGACTCGATCGCAACCCTGGACTTTACCGCTAGATCGACAGGGCGAGAACTCGGTTAGCTCTAGCGAACATGTTTCGGTATCGCTATCGGTAGCCGCGACTCAAGATTTACTCCAGCAAGTCCCAGCAATTTACCGCACCCAAATTAACGATGTGTTGTTGGCGGCTCTGGCTCAAACCATCAGCGATTGGACACAGATGTCCACCATTCAGCTCGATCTTGAAGGTCACGGTCGCGAGGAACTACTCGCCGATCTAGACATTTCGCGGACGGTGGGCTGGTTTACGACCCTCTTCCCCGTCTGTCTGGATGTATCGGCGCAGCAGCCAGGACTACTGCTCAAGAGCATCAAAGAGCAATTACGGCAGATTCCGCATAAAGGCATTGGCTACGGACTGTTGCGCTATGTCTGCCAGGAACCGAGTTTAATCGATCTGGCGGCTGCGCCAATTAGCTTTAATTATTTGGGTCGATTCGAGCGCACCTTGGCGGATGATGGTGACTTCCAGTTAGCGAGTGAGTCCGCTGGGACCGAAACTAGCAGCTTAGGACAACGATCGCACATTTTAGATATTAATGCGGTAATTAGTTCCGGTCAGTTGGAGTTTGATTGGAGCTACAGTCATCATTTATTCGATCGGCAGACGATCGAACGATTGGCGCAGCAGTTGCTTCAGAATTTGCAGGCACTAATCGACCATTGTCTGGAACCTACATCTGGTGGCTACACACCCTCAGACTTCCCGTTAACGGCTTTGTCCCAAGCGGAACTCGATCGGCTAGTCGGGGAAGATTGGCGACAGGTAGTGGATATCTACCCCTTGTCACCAATGCAACAGGGAATGCTCTTCCACACGGTTTATGCTCCAGAATCTGGGGCTTACGTGGAGATTTTGCATTGTCAATTGCAGGGGAAAATGAATATTGAAGCATTCGAGCAAGCTTGGCAACAGACGATCGATCGTCATGAAATTTTCCGAACTAGTTTTGCCTGGTTAGATTTATCGGCTCCCGTGCAATGCGTCCGCCGAGATGTGGTGCTACCACTGGTGCTGGAAGATTGGCAAGACTGTGACGATCGCCGCCAGCAGGACAAATTGGCTGACTTAATCGATCGAGAACGCCAGCAAGGATTCGACCTCAGTCGCCCGCCGTTGATGCGATTACACCTGTTGCAGTTCGCTCCCGATCGGTATGAATTTGTCTGGAGCCACCATCATTTATTGTTAGATGGTTGGTCGTTGCCGATCGTCTTACAAGATGTGTTTGCTAGTTATGAGGCGATTTCCCAACACCAATCGCCTTCCCTACCAGCGACAACCGCTTATCAGTCTTACATTGCTTGGTTACAGCAACAGGACTCGAACCAAGCGGCTCAGTTTTGGCAACAACAACTTCAGGGCTTTACCACCCGCACGCCATTACCGATCGGTAAAACTGGCGATGCTGGCTCGGCGGAAGTCCGATTAGAAGTATCCGCCGAACTCAGTCAACAGATCGAAGCCTTTGCACGGGAGCATCAGCTCACCCAAAGCAATCTGATTCAGGGGGCATGGGCACTACTGTTGAGTCGCTATAGTGGCGAACGGGATGTGGTGTTTGGGGTAACTTGTGCTGGTCGTCCGCCGACATTACCTGGAGTAGAAACCATTGTCGGTCTATTTATTAATAGCTTACCGCTACGGACAACGCTGCCGATCGACCATCGATCGATCCCCTGGCTAAAGACGCTTCAAGCCCAACAAGCAGCTACTGAGGCATATACCTATACACCGCTGGTAGATATTCAGGGCTGGAGCGATGTCCCCAGAGGCTCATCGCTATTCGATAGTCTGGTCGTGTTTGAGAATTATCCAGTCAGTAGCGTCCAGCACCAACCGCTGAGTCATTTAACGATCGCCAATATTCAAAATCGTGCAGATACTAATTATCCCCTAACCTTAGTAGCTGCTCCAGGTGAAAACCTACTATTACGACTGGGATTCGATCGGAGCCGATTCAGCGCAGACACAGTAGCAAGAATGCTCGAACACTGTCAGCAACTGCTATCTGGCATCGTCACCCAACCAGAAATACCGATCGCGCAACTACCCC
>NZ_PVWO01000242.1 GCF_003003845.1 Chamaesiphon polymorphus CCALA 037
CTTAGCGATGATCCGTATCATGGTTAGGCGTTTGGCATAAAATTTAACTCTCTCCTGACTTTTCAAACATCCTCTTAGAAGCGATCGACCTTGGCTGTTGTACCTGACGATTGCACGCTGAGAATAGCCCAAATCCTAGCGAACTGACTAACAATAATTTCCACAAGTTAAGCCGATTAGATCGATCGCATCTCATTATATTTTTCAACTTTCCGATCGTATCTCTCTGTTGTAGGGTGTGTTATCCCGCAGGGTAACGCACCATCTGAGGAGCACAATATGTTGGTGCGTTATGCTTTGCAGTAACGCACCCTACGTTTTTATGGTTGCGGATATAAATGCCGTTCTACCTTCTGATTCTCGACGACATGTTGAGTCACAATTTCCTTCGCCACATCGGGAGTTACCCGTGCGTACCAAGTATGCTCGGGAGCGCGTTCGTCGCCCGAATAAAAGACAATCGGCCCCATTTTACAGACCTCCAGACAGCCAGAAGTTATTAATTCAATGTTATCTAATCCTGACTCTGCCAACTGCTGTTCTAGAGCCTCATGCACCGATTTCCAGTCACGTCCGGCGTTGCAACGAGTCGATCGACATACCGATATATACGGACGGTTTAAAGGATTGGTTTCATACGGAATATCCAGCGTGCCCAATACATAAATCTGCCGTAACCTGTCGTACAATCCTAACTTAGTTAAATTGGGTTTATGCTCTGGTAATAAATCTTCTTCTTCGCCAATAAACGCATTCGGTAAAAATAACGTCATCATTTTTACGCCCGCACCATTCCAGAATTGAATCCCCCAGCTTCGCGCTTCACCTTCTGCATTCAATCGTCGGTATAAAGCGGCTCGACTCACCCGTCGTACTTGGCGCAAAGATTCGGGAGTACGCCCAGTCGCACCGCCCTGATTTTCGGCAACACATAAGTGCATGTGCCAACTTTCAGTAACTACTGTTAAATATCCATCATAAATCCGACAAATTTTGGGTGGAGCGGTAAATTCTAACTCTAAAACACTCCCATCTACCATGTGCCCCAAACCTATTTCTTGCCAATTTTCTTGAAATAGCGAATGTAAAAGTGGGCCGAGTGTATCTAAATCTGTGGGAAAATCTTCATACTCGATCGAATTACCATTATATGTATCTTCTCGCTCGATTTTACCTAATGGTTTAACCCGACGTTCGAAAGTTGCGACTGTCATATAATTATCCTCCTAAAATTTCCAATCGATTCCCGTCCGAAATGTCCTGCCCGCATCGGGGAAGCCAGCAAACAGTTCGTACCTCTGGTCGAAAATATTCTGGACGCTAGCATTGAGTGTTAAACTGCGATCGAGATTTAGTGGTGCGATAAAGTTAGCATCAAAACTAGTAAATACAGATAGAAATTCTGTATTTGTATTATTGGTTGGATAGCCACTGAGCGAATTTAAAGCGAGCGAGCCATACCAACCAAAATTATTCTCATAAGATATTCCCATACTCAATTTATCTGCACCAGTAAACCGTAATTCTTTACCTACTACCGCCGGATTTGCATCTTGTTTAATTTGAGGGTTGTTAATAGTATAGTTAACAAATCCATAGACATTTGGGGCAATTCTTGCATTCAGTGAGGCTTCGATCCCTTGCGTCTGTACCTCGCCGATATTAGTCCAGGTTCCCGATACGCCGTTGACGGGAGGATTGATGCTTTGGAAGGCAACTAGATTGGTGATGTTATTTTGAAAAGCTGTCAATCTTAATAAACCAAAATCTCCCAATTTCTGGTCTACCCCTACATCAAAACTATTACCAGTTTCTGGCAATAAATTGGGATTGCCGATATTCGTTGGATTGGCTGAAAAGAGATTGGCTAGAGTTGGCGTGCGAAAATTCCGAATATAGTTAGCCCGCAAAGTTGTCGCCGAATTTAGATCCCATTTAACGCCTAGCGCAGGAGAAGTTACACTACCATTTGCCAAACTACTAAAATCTTGCCGGAGTCCGGCTGTGGCTCGAATTTGTGGATTTAGATCGACATTATATTGAGCGAATAATGCCCCTTGTGAGATAGTCCCGTCATAGCTGACTGTCTGAGTTCCAGGCGCAATATTATTAATGGTACTACGATTATTGGTATTGCGATAATCAAATCCATACGCAATATTCTGAGTAGGTGTAATCTGCCAATTATGCTGGGTTTGAATCCCAAACGATTTCTGTCTACTATCAAATTGACGTTGAATTTGGGGCGTTAACGATCTCACTACTTGCCCATTGGTAACGGAAAGAGCCTCGGCAAAAGCAGTTCGATTATCAAACCACGTACTCAAAGTATCGTAAAAAACTCGTCCCGTGACAGTCGAATCATTACCATTGCCAATTTTTTGGTCGATCCCGACATCAAATAAAACTTGGTCGTTATATTTCCGATTGGCATCGGTGAGGGTATTAAAAAATCCTTGCCCGAATTGAGGACTGGGAATCGGTACTCCTCCAGGCACACCTTGATTTTTGGATAATAATATCCCTGTGAAATTTACTTTCGTGCGATCGCTGACATCAACATCTGCTCTGACTCGCAAGTTATTATAAGTAGCATCACTATTCATGCGCGTCCCTGAAAAATTTGCAGATGGAATCGAATATGCGTAATTATTATTTGCTTGAATCCGAGTGCTTCTTTAACCGTTCTGGCTCCTTGCGCTTTAATTTCGTTCTTGTCAATAACGTAAGCAGGACGGGTAGAGTCTTTGAGCGTCCCCTCTTTGCGGAAGGGTGAATAAATCGGTTTATTCAATAACCTTTCACCATAGATATCGATCTCTAAATCTTCGACTTTGGCTGGATCTGCTGGTGGTGGCGGTGGTGGGGATTCTTGCGCGAGGCTGGATTGCTTGACATTCAAACTCAACCCCAGCAATACAGATATGAGGAATATTTCAACCGAACGTAGATAATTAATATTTTTGGCAGACATGGATCTGTTTACCTGGAAGGATTACGGGCTAATTCCGATCGTTTGGCAAGTCGAGCGCGATCGACTGATTTTATGAGAATGATTATCGTTCCCATAATATACCATCAAAGCTCAAAGTCGATCGACTCAGCGAGAATGATTATCATTCTTGATATTTGTGATATGCTGTTGAGGTTTCCATCCAAATTTACAGTTCATGGATCGGCATCCCATCTATCTAGTGACAGGGCCGTGCGGTTCTGGCAAAACTACCTGGATTCACCAACAACTGACTACCAGCACAGAACCTAGTGCTTATATCTGTCTGGGTGCCAATGCTACCCCGATCGATCTGACATATATTACAGCGACTTGCCCCCACGTCAAACCGATTGCGGCGGGTGCAGCTTGGACGCAGTTAGCCGAAATCCAACCGCTATATGTAGAGATTGCACCTCAATTAGATTTAGCCAAACTACAGTTACCTGTAGATATCGAATCTTGTCAGCGAATTGCGATCGTGCCTAAAGGTTTAATTGAAAGTGAATATCACGATTGGGCGAGTCAAACCCTTATCAGTGAAGTCACCGAAAAAAATGTTACGCTTACTGCTTCCCCACGCTGGGAATTGACAGGAGAAGTCCTAGATCCAGCAAGTTTAAACATATTTTGGGACGAATTAATTCAGGGAGCTTATGGCGAGGTTGCTAGAGCTAAAGGAATTTTCGAGATCGTCGATGGTCGATCGTTTTATTTTAGCTTTGGGGTGGGTTTCCCCGATGCAACTTACTTTGAATTACCGTTACCGCCAGTATTAGCCGGAAGACCGACTCGGTTTAGTGGGTTAGAAGTTGTGGGCAATAATTTGCAACCTCAATTAATCATGGAAACGTTAGAAGACTGCGGTTTAGACGATCGCACTCTGGCTCATTATTAACAACAAGTTCGCTCCCAATTAGAAATCGAATCACCGGAAGAAGTAGCCGTATGAAAATAGCAGTTATGTCTTGCATTCATGGTAACTATGAAGCTTTGAATGCAGTATTATCCGATATCGATCGACAACAGGCAGAAAAAATCTTTTGTTTGGGCGATTTGGTCGGTTATGGCCCACAGCCGAATGCGGTTGTGGAGATGATTAGATCGTTAGATATTCCCACCGTGCAAGGTTGTTGGGATGAAGATATCGTTGAAGGTTTGAATGCTTGCGAATGCAGTTATCCATCAATTTTGGCAGAGAAACGGGGCAAGAGGGCGCACGAATGGACGAACGATCGAATCCATCCCGAAGTGCGAGAATATCTCGCTCAGTTGCCTTTAAGCTTGCGAGAGGAGAATCTTTGTTTCGTACATGGTAGCCCTCACAATCAACATGAGTATTTGATGCCAGAGGTAAACGCTTTTACCGCTTTAGAACGGGTAATGGCGACGGGTGCGGATGTGCTGTTTTGCGGACATACGCACATTCCCTATGTGCGGACGCTCGATGCTGGGCAATTGGCTGTAAAAGTTCGACAGCCAGAAGGCAGTTCGACAAAGCAATTTACCGCACCGCTCAAGCAGATTATCAATGCTGGTTCTGTCGGCGAACCGCGTCACGGTCGTCCGAATGCGACTTATGTAATTTATGACACCGACGATCGATTAACGACGTTACGAGAGGTGAAATACGATTATCAACTCACCTGTCAGGCAATTATCGATAACGGCTTACCCGCTATTTTTGCGTGGCGGTTGGCTCAGGGTTTGGAATATGCCGAACGTGCTGAAGATCCCACTCATGTGTGCGAACGGTAGGGTTTGAGTAATAAGTAATAAGTAATAAGTAATAAGTAATAAGTAATAAGTAATGAATTTAATTCAAAAAATAGAAATTTAAATCTCCACCCTGACGACCAAACTATCAACTATCAACTATCAACTATCAACTAATTCAAATGTGGGCGATCGCGAGTGGAATTGAAGGTAATTTAGCTGCATATGAAGCAGTAGTGGCAGACTTGCGCAAGTCGCGCCAGGAAGTGGAGAATTTCTATTTATTAGGCGATACTATCGGCCCAAAAGTCGAGAGCAATCAGCTTATAAAAAGAATTCAGCAGCCGCGCAAAGGGGAGCCAACCCCGTTAGTTTGTCAGGGATGGTGGGAGGAACAAATATTAATCCTTCATGCCTTGGGGCGGACGGGATCGCCAACAGAATTAATCGATCGATATGGGATCGATATGACGAAAACGCTGTGGGATGCGATCGATTCAACTACTCTAGAATGGGTGCGAACGTTAGAGTTTGAATTTGTCGAATTAGATTGTTTCTTGATTCATGGCAGTTCGCTCTCCGTTAGCGATGAATTGACGCCATCTATCGATCCCATTCATGCGATCGATAGACTCTCGCGGATGGATGTAAATCAATTATTCTGTGGACGATCGGGTTTAGCATTTGAATATCGAATTGAGTCCGGTAGTCTCAACAGTCAAGTGCAAACCTTAGATAATTTAACTGCTCCTACTCCGACGATATTAAGCAACCGTAGAATTATTGGAGTTGGTTCGGTGGGCAGGGTTGAAGGCAAAGCTAGTTATACGCTCTATCATCCAGAGAGCAATAAGTTGGCATTTAAAACCGTTCGATATGGAACTAAAAAAGGATTCGGTTAAATATGATACATATGGACTTAAAATCGTGATTGTATCAGCTAATAGTAGTAAATACATTTACCCAGTGACAATTCATGAGAAGATAACTACAGAAATTTTTAATATTTATCCATGACTCTCTTAAAAACTAGTATTTCGATACTCTTTGCTGCGACGGTTGTCTCTGTTGCTCCGGGTGTTATCCAACCATCCATTGCTGATTCTAATGACTCAGCGCAGGCTCCTTCAGTTGTGAAAAAAGCACTTGTGAACAGGGCAATTTCTGAGAGTGAAGTCTTGGCAGCTCAGAAAGCTTGGGGAGACGCATTGGTATCTATTTCCACAACATACGAAACCAAGGGTATCCAACCAGCAAAAACCTTGGCTGGAAAAGTAATTGACTCAGCCTATGGCTATCAATTCGGCCCCGTTCTGTTCAAGCCAACACTTACTGTTGCTCCTCAGACTTTCCGCACTACCCGTGCGGGAGCTTTAGCTTACTTTGTCGGTGGCGATCCTGCTTTCCCAAAAGATAAAGGTTTTGCGTTGAACGGCTGGCGGAAAGTAGAGATTAAGAATACGGCGATCTATATTTCTGGCAATACTGCTACTACAATGGGTAATGTAATGATTACCAATAAAGAAGGTAAGGTTACTACAGTAGATAAAACTTGGCAGTTCGTTAAAGATGATAACGGTAAGCTACGGATCGTATTGCACCACTCCTCTTTGCCTTATGCAGCGAAATAGCTAGCCGATACCTGGTTCTCCTGGGTATTCGATAATAAATAAAATATATATGTCTTCAAGTAATTGCTTCAGCGTTTACATGAAGCTATTTTTTTAGCTTGAGATCCAGTTTCTACCACAAACCCAGGAGACCCCGATCCCCGTAATCTATAGAATACTCCCAATCTGAGTTAGGCGATGGACGTTCGGGTTTAGCGTGGGACGAATAGTTTCGTAATCTACCAAAATCCGATCCTTGAGAACCCTTGTTCCGCTCTCTCAATCTAGTAGCAAAACGCAATTATTCACTTTCCTATGCAAAATTCAAATCCAGCAATTGTCTTTGACGAAGAACGCGCGGCTAGCTATGACACCAGATTTGCTAAATTAGCTCCATTGCGCGACACCCTGCATTTACTGACTCGCTTGGTACTTGCCGAGCTGCCAGTTAATGCGCGAATTCTGTGTGTGGGTGTCGGAACTGGTTTGGAACTGATTTATCTTGCCCAAGAATTTCCACAATGGCAATTTACAGCGGTAGAGCCTGCGAGCGCGATGCTAGAAGTTTGTCGTCAGAAAGCCGAAGAGTATGGGATTGCTGCGCGTTGCACCTGGCATGAAGGCTATCTCGATTCATTGCCCGCATCAGCAGCATTCGATGCGGCGACTTGCTTGATGGTTTCGCACTTCTTTTTGCAACAAGAGGAGAGACGAAACTTTTTCAGTCAAATTGCTGCCCGACTCTGCCCTCAAGGATATTTGGTGAGTGCGGATTTAGCCTCAGATATGTCTACGCCAGCCTATCACAGCCTGCGCGAGATTTGGACTCGGATGCTAAAGTATGCGGAATATCCAGATGAGGAGGTTGAAAAATTTATTGACTCTCTCGGGCGGGATGCTGCGGTGATACCAGTTCAGGAAGTCGCATCAATTATTGCATCGAGCGGTTTCGATACCCCTGTCTTATTCATGCAGACTCTGTTGATTCATGCTTGGTATGCAAGGTTAAATTAATTGAGAATTGAGAATTGAGAATTGCAGAAATTATCGATCGAGGAGAACTAGAACGACTAAAAATTCTCGATCGCCGATTTATGCTAAGTACCTGCTGCTTGACAAAATGTACATAAGCCAAAAAATTCTAAGGTATGATAAAAAACTTTAACCGATTGTTTTTGTTCTAACTCAGCTTCGATTTTGCAAACCGGACAAATATCGATTTTCACCGATTTATTGCATTGCAAACAAGTAAAGTAATGCTGATGTTTTTGAACTAGACTGTATAAAGATTCACCCTCGATCGAATTTCGACTTTGTACTAATCCTTGCAATCTCAATACTTCTAGACCGCGATAGACAGTTGCCAGCCCTAGAGTTTTGTGGCTGGCTCTCAATCGGACATATAGATCTTGGGTCGAAATTTCACCATCGATCGTTTCGAGTGTTTTAAGAATGCGCTCTTGGTGAGGAGTCAATCGGGCGATTAGATTGGTATTACTCATATATCAACTTTAACTAAAAAATCGCTGCATTATTTAATCGTAAGATAACACGATCGATGCCCCCGATCGCTTGGCAATTATCGCTCGTCCCGAACTTTACTATTAACTACTAATTAAGATGGCAATCGAAGTCGCTGAGTAATAATACCTTGGGAGGGACTAAATAATAATGCCAAAATAAATAAAACCGAAGATACAATCACAATCGCTGGGCCAGATGGTACATTTTTGAGATAGAAACTCAGATATACACCACTCAGACTAGATGTAGCTCCGATTATTGCACCCACAATCATCATTTGATGTAACTCTTTGACGAGTAAATATGCTGTCAAAGCTGGCCCGACTAATAGCGAAATCACTAAAATTACCCCGACAGCCTGCATACTAGCAATAATTGTCAGCGTAATCGCACACATAAACCCCAGATGAATAACTCTAACTGGTAAGCCCATCGCTTCAGCTCCAGTTCGATCGAATGTATAGAACAATAACTCTTTATAAGACAACCAAGTTGCTGTAATAACTAATGCAGTTACACTTGCAGTTCGATAGATATCGGTTATCGTTGTCCCCAAAATATCGCCAAACAGAAAACTATCGAGATCTATATTATTTCTGAGTACAGAAATTAAGATAATTCCGATCGAA
Organism: Chamaesiphon polymorphus CCALA 037; assembly: GCF_003003845.1. GTDB lineage: Bacteria > Cyanobacteriota > Cyanobacteriia > Cyanobacteriales > Chamaesiphonaceae > Chamaesiphon > Chamaesiphon polymorphus. Next base: position 8,472 of record NZ_PVWO01000242.1, read on the forward strand.
AAGAAACTAGAAAAGGTGAGAGCCATTGCTGCATCAACTTTGACTCTAGATTGCGATCGAATCCAAGAAATAGTCCCCGCACCCATCAGTCCAGAGA
>NZ_PVWO01000243.1 GCF_003003845.1 Chamaesiphon polymorphus CCALA 037
ATGGGTGGATGGGTGGATGGGTAATGGGTAAAAGAAAGATTTTCTCTTCTCAACTCCCAACTCCCAACTCCCAACTCCCCACCTAAAACCTAAAGCCTAATCCCTAAAGCCTAAAGCCTAAAGCCTAATTCTGCGGTTGCCCCAGATAGACTTCAATCACTCTAGGGTCGTTTTGAACTTCATCGATCGTGCCTTCACAGAGGACGGTTCCTTCATGTAAAACAGTTACTTGTCTGGCAATTTGGCGGACGAATTCCATATCGTGTTCGATGACTAAAATGGCATGACTTTCGGATAAAGTCATCAATAAGTTGCCGATATTTTCGGTTTCTTCGTCAGTCAATCCGGCGACAGGTTCGTCAACTAATAATAACTCTGGTGATTGAGCGACGAGCATTCCAATTTCCAATCGTTGTTTTTCACCATGGGAAAGTAGAGCAGCAGCTCGCTCGGCTTTGACTCCTAACCCGATCGTTTCGAGTAATACCCCGATCCGATCGCGTTCCGATTTGGATACTTTTTTAAATAAAGTTCCCCACACATTTTTATGTAGATTGGCGGCTAGTTCTAAATTTTCGCGCGCGGTGAGATTGAGATAAACTCGCGGCGTTTGAAATTTCCGACCGATACCCAATCGCGAGATTTGTTCTTCAGAATAACGCCGGATATTTTGACCTTTAAATAATACCTGTCCGGTCGTCGGTTTGATTTTGCCTGTAATTAAGTCGAGAAATGTGGTTTTGCCAGCACCATTCGGCCCGATTACTACACGTAGCTCTCCACGTGCCATGCTAAAGTTGAGATTATTAATAGCTTTAAAGCCATCAAAATCCATCGTCAAATTTTCAGTTGCTAAGATGTTCTCGTTCGCTTTGTACATCTGGATCTAGGTCTATATCTGGATAAGTATCGATCGACTTTTTTCGTTGAAATAACTTCTTCAAGCCGATAATTCCCTCTGGTAATACGGTAACAACCAGTAGGAATAAGGCACCTTGAAAGAATAGCCAAACATCGGGAAATTGCTCGCTGAGGAGGCTTTTGGCGAAGTTAACTAGTAAAGTACCTAAAATTGCCCCAACTAGCGTAGCGCGACCGCCTGCAGCCACCCAGATCACCATTTCGATCGAGAAGCCAATGTCCATGAGTTGGGGCGAAACTCGTCCGGTTTGGATGGTGTAAAATGCGCCACCAATCCCCGCTAGTGCTGCCGAAACTGCAAACACAATTACTTTAAATCCGGTCGGATTGTAACCAGAAAATCTCAACCGATTTTCATCGTCGCGAATTGCCACCAAGAGATTGCCAAAACTGCCGCTAGTCAGCCACCTACACAGCGCGTAAGCCAGCACTAAAAACGCGATCGTCAGGATGTAAAAGGTATATTGGTAAGTCCCGATATCTGCACCCAAAATTGTTTTAAAATCAGTTAGGCCATTTGTGCCATTAAATAATTTTTGTTGGCCGTTAAAGAAGTTAAAAAAGACAATCGTCGCCGCTTGAGTCAAAATCGAAAAATAAACACCGCGAATCCGATTGCGAAAGACTAAATACCCTAACAATCCCCCGATAATTGTCGGCAAAAATAGGATGGCGACCATCGTAAAACCGAAGTTATGAAATGGCTGCCAAAACCACGGTAATTCAGTTACCCCATACAGATTCATAAACTCAGGTAACCGATTGCTCGCAGTTTCGGGAATCTGCAATTTGAGATACATCGCCAGCAAATAGCCACCCAAGGCGAAAAATACGCCATGACCCAAACTTAGCAATCCAGTATAGCCCCAAATCAAATCGATTCCCAATCCTGCGATCGATAGAGCCAAGAATCGACCTAATAAATTCAGTCGAAAATCAGTCAATACCCACGGCACGATTAAGATTAAAATTAAGGCGATCGCCACAACGATGCCAGCTTCGATGAGTAACTGGTTACCGCGACGTTGCTTGGGCGTATTCATCAGCATAATTCACAACTCTCGATCGCAAATTTATCTTTCATAATGTTGAAAGTAGTTTTTAAAAAGCTAGTCATCCTCTCTACCCTATCCCCTATCCCCTATCCTAGAGTTCGACATTTCGCCCCTTCTGCGGGAAAATCCCACCGGGACGAACTTGTAAAAAGGTAATAATCAAGGCAAATACCATCACTTTTGCCATGCTCGTAGTGGCAAAAAAGGTCAAGAAATCAGCTACAGGTTGAAGGCTCGCAAACATTGAGATGAAGGTGCCAGAACCGATTAAATACGAAGCAGTACCAATCGCTAATGCCGCAATAATCGTTCCGGCTAATTTGCCGACGCCACCGACTACCACCACCATAAATGTATCGACGACATAGTTTTGTCCGGTATTGGGGCCGACAGAACCGAGTAAACTAATCGCACATCCAGCGATACCTGCCAATCCCGAACCGAGGGCAAAGGTAAAGGCATCTACTGTCGCTGTTGGGATGCCCAAACACGCACTCATATTGCGATTTTGGGTAACAGCTCTAATCCGCAACCCCCAATTCGTCCGTTGTAAAAATAGGTAAATACCCACCAAACAAATGGCAGTCATCAGCATGATAAATAATCGACTGTATGGCAGTTGAAAATCACCGATAGGCAATCCGCCGCGCAGCCATGCTGGTGCAGTCACATCGACATTTTGGGCACCAAACCAAGGTTTTGTAATCGTCAGCCCAAAAGTATTACCGAGAAAAATGCTGACGATACTACTAATCCCGATCGATAATGGTAAGATAATCGCGATCGCTTTAGTGCGAATGCTTTCGGCATTGGGACGGCGATTAATTAATTGCATTCCGCCAAAAAATAGCAAGCAAAATAGGGAGATCGCGATCGCCAGTCCCCAACTAATACTCCGCACGAATTGCTGTAAAATCAGACTCACGCCCCAAGTCGCCAGCAGCGTCTCTAAGGGTCTGCCATAGAGAAATCTAATTACACCCCGCTCTAAGACGAACCCCACCGCAGCGGCAACGAAGAAAGCTGCAATTAGCGCGAAGAAAATATAAAACTCAAATAGGGGTGTCGGCAACAATTTGAAGATGTTTTGGACGACGAATGTCGTGTATGCTCCCAACATCATCAGTTCGCCATGAGCGAGATTAATTACGCCCATCAAACCGAATACAATGGCAAGTCCTAATGCAGAAATGAGCAAAACAGAGCCGATACTCATCCCATTAAAAACGGCTTCTAATAGTCCTGATAACACTTTTTAATAGTGAATAGTGAATAGTGAATAGTGGATAGTCTAGCTTTGGTATTTATAAAATAGATATTAGCCAGATAATTGGGTACCCCTACGCAATTTTCTTGTAGGGGTACCCAATAGCTATGACAGTATTAATGCGTGGGCATTAGTACGCTATCTGAGTTAGGCTTTGTACTTACCGCCTTTTGCAGGATCTGACCAATCGCAGGCATAACCTTTGGTTTCTGCTACGTATTGATTCCAGGGGATGGGCTTCACAGCTTCCTTAGATTCAGAAACGACTTTGAACATCCCGTCTGCACCAATTTCACCGATGCGGACGAACTTGGACAGGTGATGGTTATTTTCGAGCGTAACCTTACCTTCTGGAGCATCAAACGTTAAGCCGAGAGATGCTTTGCGCACGGCTTCCATTTCAGTAGTCTTAGCTTTTTCGACAGCCATTTTCCACATATAAACCATGATATATGCAGCTTCCATCGGGTCGTTAACTACACGATCGTTACCGTATTTTTTCTTGAAGTTTTCAACGAAAGTTTTATTCGCTGGCGTATTGACAGTTTGGAAATAGTTCCAAGAAGCGTAGTGACCCTTGAGGTATTCTACCCCGATCGCTTTGACTTCTTCTTCGGCCACACTCACGGACATAACTGGATATTTATCGGGTTTCAATCCAGCACTTTGCATCTGTTTGAAGAATGCAACGTTACTATCGCCATTGAGCGTATTGAAAATGACGCCACCATTGGGTAGAGCCTTTTTAATCTTGGCAATAATTGGTGTAACTTCGTTATTACCTAAAGGTAAATAATCTTCACCGACTGTTTTACCGCCTTTGGCTTGTAATTGAGCTTTGATAATAGAATTGGCGGTTCTGGGGAACACATAGTCCGAACCAACGAGGAAAAATTCTTTACCTTTATTTTTTAGCAACCAGTCAACAGCAGGCTCGATTTGTTGATTGGGTGCCGCACCTGTATAAAAGACGTTTTGCGAACACTCTTGACCTTCATATTGAACCGGATACCACAACATGTGTTTTTTCGATTCAAATACAGGTAAGACAGCTTTCCTACTTGCCGATGTCCAGCAACCAAACACCGTTGCTACTTGGTCTTGGTCGATCAATTTCTTAGCTTTTTCGGCAAATTTATCCCAATCAGAAGCACCATCTTCGACAATTGCTTCGATTTGCTTGCCTAACACGCCACCCTTGGCATTGATTTCGGCGATCGCCATTTGTTCGGCATCGACGACGCTTTTTTCACTGATCGACATCGTACCGCTGAGGGAGTGCAAAATCCCGACTTTAACCGTGTTACCGCTAGCCGCAACTGGTGCTGCACTGGGACTTGCCGCCGTATCTGGAGCGGCACTGGGGCTGGCGGTCGGACTAGATCCTGGCTTAGTACAGGCTTTGAGCAGCAGCGTTCCTGCTACTCCCGCACCACCTAAAATAATAAATCTGCGCCGCCCAAATTGATTTGCCATAACTACCTAATTTCGCTCTTCACACATGGTTTGCTGGCTGAGATATTAATCCTAAATATCTCAGCCACTGTGTATCTTACAATACAAACAAACCAAATATGATAAAGCTTCAGACTTCACAACATAAATCAATTTATCCACATAGACGATCGTCACAGATGAGATCTTTGCTGTTTACTCCAACCAAATTGGATCGCCACAGCGGACGCTTCCCGATCGCAATATAGAGGCGCGGATGCCCGCGATCGAGTTATTATGTCGCGCTGTCGTCCGCAAGATATTTAGATCGGTCGGCAAATCGGATTGTGTTACCGTGGTCACTACGCAGCGGGGACAGGCGGTATCGATACTGAGGGTCACTTCTTCACCAATGGTCATCTGACTGCCCACCCAATCATTTTCAATAAAGGAACTGTGAGGATCTGTTGGCTCGATGAGAATATTGGGACGGAACCGAGCTGGCGCAAATTGCCCTTCGGGATAAAGCTCCTGTAATCGAGCTAAGGTAGCCGTTGTCATTGCATGAATCGGACAGGAGTCAAAAAAGGTGCCCGCAGGCATAAATAATTGCGTAATTGTATCCCGATTTGCCGCTCCTTCGAGGTCGGGCCAATATTGGTCTAAGCTGGGTGCTGCTGGCACGGTGGCTAGTAACTGCACATCTCGTCCCACAGCTTGAGACAAGATCGCATCGATATTACGGCGATCGCTCAGACACTGACTACCATCGGGCAAAACAAAGCTCACCGGAGGCATTGACTCTTGCAGTTGGGGGTTTTCGACAAATGTCGCTTGAAATTGGAGCAATTTCGCCCACTTATGGGGATTTTTGGCACTAGCAATGCGCTGAGTTTGGCAATCCCACAGGGCATAGGCACGATCTCCTAATAACCCTGTCGGCGCGATCGTTACTGTCTCTAATCTTTCTCCCAGCATTGATTTAACTGGATACCGCCACAGGGAGGTAACTTTGCCAACTAAAGTTCGAGTCATAGTTGCCCCCGTAAGGTAATGGCGATCGTTTAAATTAATTGAGAATTGAGAATTGAGAATTGGGTTTTTAGGGTGGGGATTTAGCGGATGTATTTTCGGTTATTTTTCCCGTTCATGAAAATACACCAAGCAAACCCCACCCTACAAACAATCCACCTATAAGGTGGGGGATTTAAGCCCCTGCTTCTCGTTAAACAGCAAGATATTTATGCACCAAATCGTCAGTCAATGCGGGTGTCGCTCCCTCTGCTACGACGACACCTTTTTCCATAATGAAGAACTTTTGCGCGAGCTGGCGCACAAAATCCACCTTTTGCTCGACGACGATTAAGGTAATCCCTTTCTCGCGGTTGATCCGCTTGAGAGTGTCCTCGATTTCTTGGACGATCGAAGGTTGAATGCCCTCAGTTGGTTCGTCTAGGAGCATAATCTTGGGATCGCTCATCAAGCCCCGCGCGATCGCCAGTTGCTGTTGCTGTCCGCCACTGAGTAAACCGCCTTGACGATTGAGATGTTGTTTGAGCATCGGGAAAAACTCAAAAATCTCATGGGGAATTTTACTAGATTTCTTTTTACCCGCCGATAAGCCCAATTTAAGATTGTCCAGCACCGATAAATACGGAATAATTTCTCGTCCTTGAGGAATATAAGCAATACCCGAACGGGCGCGCTTAAAAATCGGCAACCGCGTAATATTTTGCAGATCGAAGATAATATTGCCAGAGATCGCTTTATTTAAGCCAATAACGCTGCGTAAGAGCGTCGTTTTGCCCACACCATTCCGACCGAGGATACAAGCAATATCGCCTCGATCGACGGCCATATTTACGCCAAATAGCACGGGGGTTTGGCCGTAAGAAACTGTTACATCGTTTAGTTCAAGCAGCATCGATTTGTTCGCGTCCTAAATATACTTCGATTACTTTGGGATTGGATTGGACTTCGCCCACCGAGCCTTCAGTCAACTTTTCACCTTGATGGAGCACCACAATCCGTTGGGCGATTTGTTTGACAAACTCCATGTCATGCTCGATAACAACCACCGAATGGTCGATCGCAATTGTCTTAATAATTTCACCAGTGGCGTAGGTTTCATCTGGAGTCATCCCCGCAGTCGGTTCGTCTAGCAATACCACTGCTGGATCTTGAGCCAGTACCATGCCAATCTCTACCCATTGTTTTTGGCCGTGAGATAGTGACGAAACCTTTGAATAGCCTTTTTCTAACAATCCGATTCGATCGAGTACGCTGATAATCTTCTCTTTCTTGGCTGCTGTCAGTTTGGCTTTAATCGAAGCAAACACTCCATGAGTCCCTTTGAGAGCCAGCAACAGGTTATCGAATACCGACAACTCATTATAGACATTGGGGTTTTGAAATTTGCGCCCGATGCCCATCCGCGCGATATGGTAAGAACTTTTGTTGGTAATATCTTGACCCTTGTAATAGACATTTCCTGAGGCTACCGGAGATTTCCCAACGATCGCATCGAGTAACGTACTTTTCCCCGCGCCATTAGGGCCGATAATCGTCACAATTTCGTTAGTGCCCACATCCAGATCGACGCCCTTTAAGGCTTTAAAACCAGAAAAGACCACTTTAAGATCTTTTACTGATAACACAGCCGATTCCGCATTTACCATGTTTTTAGTTGCAATATTATCGTGAGTTTTAATTAATAAAGTTTTACCGTTTAAGTTTTCTCTAATTTGTTAGGACTACTATTGCCAAATAATTTCTTCGGCAATAAACTCATCAGTCCATCCGGTAAAAACAACACTACTACCATCAGAATAATCCCGACAATCAACTGCCAATCTTGAGTAATCCGATCGACTGAATTTTGAATCTGACCGAGCAAAATCGCGGCAATCACTGACCCGAATAGCGTACCACGTCCGCCTACAGCCACCCAGATTACGATCTGAGTCCCAAAAGCCACACCTAGATAAACTGGTGAAATAAACTTATTGAGTGGTACGAACAAACCGCCAGAAATTCCAGCAATTGCTGCCGATAATGTCCAAATAAAAATCTTGAAACTCGCAACGTCGTAACCCAAATAAGAAATCCGTTGCTCGTTTTCTTTAATAGAACGCAAAATTAATCCAAAGTTAGATTTTGTCAACCACCAACTTCCTGCAATAACTAACGCGGCAAAGGTCAGGATGATAAAATAAATGCCGATTGGGGGTACGACAATGCCAAACAGCATCAATTTCGAGACATCGGTAATCCCATTAGTTCCACCTGTATATGCTTGCTGGCTGACAAAGAAAGTAGTTAGTGCTGAAGCGATCGCCAGGGTAATTACGGTAATATAAACACCACTCACTTTCGATCGAAAAATAAACCAGCCGATCGCATAGGCAAAACCTGCGGGAATGGCTACCATGGCAAAGATGGCGACTGGAAAAGATTGCAATGGTGCAATAAACCAAGGTAACTCTTTCAATCCATTCCAGACCATGAAATCGGGAACGGTACCACCATAATTATTAGCATCAGCCGACAGGTTGAGTTTGAGATAATAGGCCATGGCATATCCCCCCAATGTAAAAAATACCCCATGGGCAAAGCTCAAAATTCCTGTAAATCCCCACACCAAATCTAGCGCGACGCCTAATGTCCCAAACAACAGCAATTTTGCCATCAAGTTAGTTTGAAAGGTGCCCGCCACGAATGGGAAAACTATGAAAATTAGTAATACTGCTAAATTTATAATCTGCCACTTCTTCGGAATAAAGTTGGCTTGTTGAATTTGACCGATGATTTGTGCCATTGGTATTTAGAGGGTAGAGAGTAGGGGGTAGATTAGAGAAC
>NZ_PVWO01000244.1 GCF_003003845.1 Chamaesiphon polymorphus CCALA 037
CCCATCCACTCATCTACTTCCCGTCTTCAAAGACTGCTGCAATCGGAATAAAGTCGCCGTTTGGTACAGATTGAGAGGGATGAGCGAAATTCCTTCTAGGCGAGATTGAACCCAGCCTTCACCCCAGTACCATTCTTGATAACCATCGACACCTTGACTGAGAATCAGTCGCAAACATTGGGAATTGACCCGATCGACTTGACACTTGACAGTTGCGGGGCCGAAACTAGTTTCAAACTGCGTGCCCACAGTCAGCAGATCCTGACTGGAAAACTTCATCTGCTGGGGAAAAAGCCACTTTGTCAGTGCTGGCGGAGATAATAATCGATCGCGAATCATACTAGGTGTAGCTGGCACTTCAATCCGCAATTCACTTCGTTGGAAATTACCGAGCATGATGAGATAACAATTTTGAGTGTGGATTTTGTAGCCCGCTGCCACGATCGCAAACAATCATCTGGAGTTTTGTGGAATTACTAGCACGGGCTATGTAGTTATATCCTAACGCTAAATTAATTAGTGACTACTAGCTCGCGCCATTCCGTTGGCGAGTTGGCGTTAATAGTCGCAGCCCGACAAACTCCTCAGACTCGATCTCCAATCGGCTAATTTTGGCGAATATCGACTCATTGCTATCTAACTTCTGCGCTATCTAACTCCTGCCCATCTACTAATCTCTAGCCCTGAGGTAAGTTCTATGTTTTATCGTCAGTTTAGTCTATTGGTATTCGCAGTTTTATTGCTGTCTCCCAATCCAGTTCGCGCTCAAGAAATAGAGCCAGATTCATATATATCTGTCGGAAATATTTACATCCAAAACACCAATGATTGGATGATAATTCAAACCCCAAGAATCCAAATCATTACGCCCAAATCAACACAAACACCCCTGTCTGTCGGTCGCGATCGTCATTGGCAGCGCACTCCAGTCAGCGGACGCCGACGCACGTTCTCGCCAACTATTACGCCTAAAAAGATGAATTCGGACTCGCAAACAACTGTAACTACAAATACTTATTCCCGCTCTGGCTCCACTATTCGCAGTACTACTATTCGCAGTTCGAGTAGCAATGGTTCTCACTCGGCGCGGAGCGAGCAACGGCAGTCGATTCAATGCAGTGGTGAAGGAAATTATTCCGTCAGCCAATCAACCTCTACCATCAACGGACGCACGGTGAGCGCGCGAACTTGGACTAGTTGTGATTAGGGAGTTAGGAGTTGGGAGTTGGGAGTTGGGAGTTGGGAGTAGAAAACACAATTACTACACTCTATCCACTATCCACTATCCACTATCCACTATCCACTACCCACTACCCACTCCCAACTCCCCACTAACTTGATAAATTGAAGCTCGATCGTATTTTTCGCTATAATCAGTGGCTACTGCGATCTACTTATATATTATGTCTCGCCCCCATCCTGAGTCCGATCCACTCTCACTTACCAGACGTCCCCGCCGCCTGCGTCGCAATCCTAGCATCCGCAGCCTGGTAAGCGAAACTCAACTTAGTGTTGACGATCTGATTTATCCGATGTTTGTCATGGAAGGGGAAAATCAGCGCGTAGAAATCGCCTCCATGCCAGGTTGTTATCGTTACACACTCGATCTGCTGCTCAAAGAAGTTGCCGAGCTATATACATTAGGCGTTAAAGCTATCGCCCTATTTCCCGTCGTCTCCGAGTCGAAAAAAGATGACAATGGCACCGAAAGCTATAATCCTGAAGGATTGGCACAGCAGACTGTCAGCGCGATTAAAGCCCAAACTCCAGAGACGATCGTCATTACCGATGTCGCGCTCGATCCCTTTACCACTCACGGACACGATGGCGTCATCGACGAAAATGGTGTCATCCTCAACGATGAAACCGTCGCCATCCTGATTAAAATGGCCGTGTCCCAAGCCCAAGCAGGCTGCGATATGGTGGCACCTTCAGATATGATGGACGGACGAATTGGGGCGATTCGCAAGGCTTTAGACGCCAATGGCTTTACCGATGTGGGCATTTTGGCATACTCTGCTAAGTATGCTTCGGCTTATTATGGGCCATTCCGCGATGCATTGGACTCCGCACCCAAATTTGGCGATAAGAAAACTTACCAAATGGATCCAGCTAACGCTCGCGAAGCATTGGAAGAAGTCGCACTCGATATCATCGAAGGTGCAGATATTGTTATGGTCAAACCTGCCTTGGCATATTTGGATATCATCCATCAAGTCAAAGCCAACTGCAACGTCCCAGTTGCGGCTTATAATGTCAGTGGCGAATATTCTCTGATCAAGGCTGCCGCTCAACTCGGTTGGATCGATGAGAAGAAAATCATCATGGAGACTTTATTGAGTATCAAGCGTGCTGGTGCCGATCTAATCCTGACTTATTTTGCCAAAGATGTCGCGTTAATTTTGCATCACAAATAGTGGTAGCGATCGTCTGGTAACATTCCAGTTGCAGTTTATAGAACCTATTTGAGATCTTTTCAGAAGGGATCGATAGGTAAATATTGCTGGGGAAGGGCAGGTTTGCGGCACGCATATCTGCTAAGGTAGAGGCTTCGCCAACGCTGGGTTTCCCACCAAGCACCTATCGATACAGAACAAACCCACCCTCCCCACTAGACTAGAAGATCTCAAATGGGTTCTATAATGTCAGTGGGGAATATTCGCCGATCGAAGTTGCCGCCCAACTCGGTTGAATCGAGAAGCAGAAAATCATCATGGAGACTTTATTGAGGATCGAGTGAGCTGGTGCCGATCCGATCCTTACTTATTTTGCCAAAGATGTTGCGTTAATTTTGCATAATAAATAATGGTAGCGATGGTTATGGAGACTTTGCTGAGTATTGAGCGTGCGGGTGCTAATTTAATCCCGACTTATTTTGCCAAAGATGTCGCGTTAATTTTGCATAATAAGAATAAGTAGACGATGGAGTATAACCGATCTCCATCTGCACTCTATGAAATACGATCTTATGCGTGCGTCCCGACTTTCGCACGGTAGAGAGCGATAAACTTTGTAGTCAACAAGGGCATAATGAAGTAACGATTACCTCGCGGTGGGGTTCGATCGACGGCAAAAGTTCTCTCTAGCTACTCTCTCGATCTGCCAAAACGTCCGGATACCGAACGTTTTGGCAGATCGCCCTCTTGATTTGCTGTCCCCGTCGGGGAACCCGACGAGCGCAAATCGCTATCCAATAGCCACTAACTCAGAATATGGCAGCGACAAATTTTCGAGACTACTACGCGCTCTTAGGGGTAAACAAGAACGCCAGTGCGGATGATATCAAAAAAGCCTATCGGCGGCTAGCACGTAAATATCATCCCGATCTCAATCCAGGAGATAAAACTGCGGAAGCAAAATTCAAAGAGATTACTGAAGCCAATGAAGTGCTCTCGGATGTCGATAAACGCACTCAGTACGACAGATTCGGTCAATACTGGAAACAATCCGAACAACCCCGTGCCAATAATACTACTACTCGATCGACCCCTGGCGCGACTCCCGGTACCACTCGACCTGGCGACTTTAACACGGTTGATTTCGGTCAGTACAATAACTTTGATGATTTTGTTAACGAGTTATTAGGTAGATTTAATAATTCTGGCACTCCAAATCCTGCTGCTGGCAAAGCTGCTGGAGCAGAGAATTTTACTACCAATGCTAGCACCAGTAGTAGCACGAATAATCTCGGCGGCGATCGCGAAGCCACGATTAGCCTTTCGCTCACTGAAGCCTACAAAGGCGTCCAAAAGAGCTTCAATCTCGGTACGGAAACGATCAAGGTGCGCATTCCTGGTGGTGCCAAAGCTGGCAGTCGGATTAGAGTACGCGGCAAAGGAAATATCAATACCTACAACAAACAACGCGGCGACTTATACCTAACTGTCGAATTGCAACCCCATCCCTTCTTCCGACTAGAGGGAGAACAACTCATCTGTGAAGTCCCAGTTACCCCCGACGAGGCCGTTCTAGGTGCCCAAATTGAGATTCCGACCCCAGATGGCATGGTGACGGTTAACGTGCCTGCTGGCGTCCGATCGGGGCAATCTCTGAGACTGCGCGGTAAAGGTTGGGCCAACCCTCGCGGCGAACGTGGCGACCAACTAGCAAAGATTGTGATTGCAACACCCAAGAGTATCAGTCCTGCCGAGCGCGAACTGTATGAAAAAATCCGGGCGGCTCGTACTTTCGATCCGCGCAATCATTTCAATCAGGTGATGTTGTAGTGGAGCGGGGAGTTAATTAGTCGATCGTTGATAGTTGATAGCGACGTGTACATCTGGGGGTGCCCCTTGTGGGTACCTAAGGGTTGTAGCAGTAATAAGTATTTATGAATTGGTGCAAGATGTGAGTATTAGAATCTATGGCAATCGGGAGCTAAAAACCTTGCCGGGACTAGAAACTCGACCTACACCCGCGCGCGTCCGACAGGCTTTATTTAACATCTGGCAAGGATCGATCGCCGATTGTCGGTGGTTGGATCTGTGTAGTGGTAGTGGAGCAATGGGTGCCGAGGCATTGTGTCGAGACGCCAAAATTGTCGTCGGCATCGAACGATCGAATGCCGCTTGCCAGATTATCGAGCAAAATTGGGCTAAAGTCGCAGGTACCACCCAAACATTTCAACTCCTGCGATCGGATGTAGTTTCAGGATTGGCACGTCTCGACGGCCAAAAGTTCGATCGGATTTATTTCGATCCGCCCTATGCTGGCGACTTATATCAGCCAGTCTTAGCCGCGATCGAGCGTTATGAGTTACTGGCTATCAGCGGAGAAATAGCAGTCGAACATAGTCCTAACCCACAGATAAGTAATTTACCCACCTCTTTACCGACACTCGAACTCTGTCGTCGCAAAGATTATGGCAATACCGCTGTGTCTTTTTATCAGATCAAGGATGTAGATGATGAGACGGGAGACGGGGAGAAGGGGAGAGGGGGAGACTGGGTGAGCCTAAAACCTAAAACCTAAAGCCTATTCCCTATCCCCTAAAGCCTAAAGCCTAAAGCCTAAAGCCTAAAGCCCAATTTGATTGCCGCGCTTGTACTGCATGTAGGCTGCTGCAAACAAACCGCTGAGGGTAATGAAAACTAAGCCCAGAACGATTCCAGATAGTAAAGGTTCGACCACGACATTAAAACTCCGTAACTAATTAAAATAAGTCCCTCTAGCGTATCGGTTTTAGGGCGATCGATGCAAGGTATCAAGCGCAGTTAGCATTGGGGCTGCAATTACTTTGTAATATTTGGGTCTAAGCTGGCGATCGTGCCGACTCAGACTGACCTGTAAAACTTTACAATACGAGAAAAAGCTTAAGATATTTAAGAAATGTATACGAAATCTTAAATTTATGGATACACTGTTAAATGCACGGATGAGCCTTAGTGCGAGATCTGTGTTTTTTAGAATCCTTAATTTATATCAATTTATAGCAGGCTCGTCTTGGATATCCGACTACCAAAACTCAGACAAACATCGTGGCAACAGATTGGATTGCCGATCTTGACATGCTTGACGATCTGTTTGGTGGCGATCGTCGGTTGGTACTCGCTCCGAGAATCCAATCCCTATACTACCAGCGTATTGGCAAAAACGGGCGATCCAACTTTGGGACATGCCATCTTTCAGATTAATTGCAGCGGCTGCCACGGACTCGATGCCAGTGGCCGCGTAGGCCCCAGTCTGCGCGACATCTCCAAGCGCAAATCTCCTCACAGTCTGATCGAACAAGTCACCAGTGGCAACACGCCACCCATGCCTCAATTTCAGCCCAGTCCGCAAGAGATGGCCGATCTGCTCAGTTATTTGGAGACACTTTAGAGCATTGAGAATTGCGGATGCGCTCTCTCGTCTCACTTCCATTTACGCGAAATTCCCTCGCTGTGGTTTGGGGTCGGCAGCATTCTAGTTTTCTGGGGATTGTTATCAATTGCTAGATCGGCAAATCGATCGTCAGTTCGTGCGGACTAAGTGTCAGAAAAGCATGGTTGTTTTGGCATTGCAGAACTGATGTATGAAATGCCCTGAAATCGAAGGTAGATACTGTCTTGAGTGAAACACATGCGGAGGGAACCTCCGCGTGATTTCACTCGCTTCATGAATTACCCCTACCTTCAATTTCAGGGCATGTCTCAAAGATAAATTATACCTGAATTCAGTAACGCCGTTATTTTGTAGTTTGAGTGCTAAGTTTTTGCGGAATTTTGACGGTAAAAGTCGTACCTTCGCCAACTTTACTTTCTACAAAAATCTCCCCTTGATGCAAGTCCACACACTTTTTAACTACCGCTAAACCCAACCCGGTTCCGACGATATTCTCTACATTATTAGCGCGAAAAAATGGTTCGTAGAGATTTGCTTGAACTTCTAAGGGAATGCCAATTCCTCGATCTTCGATCTGAAAAATATTTACATTAGGTTCGCATTTTAGAATAAACTTAACAGTGCCACCTTGCGGTGAATATTTAAGAGCATTAATCAGTAAATTACTCAAAATTGAATATAGTAATCTTTCATCTAATCTCGCGTGGGGACAGTAACTGTGACTGATAAACTCGATCGCGTGACTCGGCTCGTCACATAGCTTAATATCTTCAATTAAATTGATACAGAAGCTTTCGACATCCATTAAGTTTGCATTAAACTCCAGTTTACCTGCTTCTGCTCTGGTTAAAGTCAAAATATCTGTCAACAACTGATTCATAGAGCGAGCCGAAGATTGAATGCGCTCTAAATTGATGAATTTTTGCTCGTGAGTCCACTGTCGATCGTCATCTGATAGTAATTGTGCCGAACCCAAAATAATACTCAACGGAGTGCGAAATTCATGGGAAACCATTGAGAAAAATCGCAACTTGAGTTCGCTGAGTTCCCGTGCTTGGGCTAATGTCTCTTGCTGCGCTTCTGCCCGATCCCGTTTGAGCGTTTGGCGATAAACTAGTGCAAACATCCCAAACAGAATTGCAAAGCTGAGCAAGGTACTGAGAACTTCAATCGGGATTCGATAAGAGGTATTTAATTGAGATCGTTCGACTAAATATTGAAGAGACTGCTCTCGATCGATCCGCATTTCCGTAATTAATTGCTGAATTTGGAGACGATTTTTTTGATTTTCAGTCAGCAGCCTCGACTGCTCTATTTTAAGATCGGGATTTTGGCGATTTAAAGAAATAGATCGATCGGATAGATCGAATTTCTGAGCGATTAAATATCTTAACCGAGTAAGTTGCTGCTGGTGAATCGGCGTCTTACTCCACTGCTCCAATCGATCGATCTTTGGCTTGATATTTTTAGCTGCAACTTGATAACGCTGCAATTCCGTGAGATCTTTAAATAGAAGATAGCCCCGACGCCCAGACTCAGCATCTGCTAAAATTGACATAATATCGGTGAGATTGCTAAAAACCTTATGAGTGCGTTCTACCCTAGCGGCACTTTCAATTAGTTCGGTGGCATTATGATAGGAAATTAAACTCGTCAGACCAGTCAAGCATAAAGCAATACTAAATCCAGTTGCAATTAATTTGTTCTCGCTCGACCAGTGAATTTTTTTAAACATCTTTAGATTAATTGATAATTGATAATTGAGAATTGATAATTGGGGTTTTAAGACGGATGTTTCAACTCCGTCTTAAAAAGCGGATTCATTTTCGGACGGGTTTCCCGTCCATGAAAATGAACCAAGCACAATCTGCCTCAAGGCAGTGGCTTTACCCCATGTTATTTGGTAATTATTTAAGTAATCGATCGCCTCAATTATTAATGCTCGAATAATCGGCTAATAACACTTTAAGTTATGCGTATTTTAGTAGTAGAAGACGATCTGCGATTGGCGGCAATGTTGAAAGAAGCATTGACAGCTAAACAATACGTCGTAGAAGTTGCAGCAGATGGAGAAGCAGCATGGGAGTGGGTGCAAGTAATCGATTTTGAATTAATCGTCTTAGACGTAACTTTGCCGAAACTAGATGGCATTGGTTTTGCCCAACGCTTGCGATCGCATCGTTACAGTTTACCCGTACTGATGTTGACTGCCCGCGATACGCTCGTGGATAAAATCGCAGGTTTGGATGCAGGGGCGGATGACTATTTGGTCAAACCTTTTGAAATGCCAGAGTTAATGGCCAGAGTTCGCGCGCTCCTGCGGCGAGGTAGTGCCGAATCCCTGTGTTTATCGTGGGGCAGTCTGACTGTGAATCCTAGTACCCACGAGGTCAGTTATGACAACACTCCGGTATATCTCACGCCCAAAGAATACGCCTTGTTGGAATTGCTCGTTTCTAATGGTAGACGGATTATGAGTCGATCGGGAATTATCGAGCGGATTTGGTCGCTAGAAGCCGCTCCTACAGAAGATACCATCAAATCTCACATTCGTGGTTTGCGACAGAAATTGCGCGATGCTGGCGCGCCTGACGATTCGATCGAAACGGTACATGGATTGGGCTACCGTCTCAAACAAGTTTAGGTGTTGCTGGATTCGAGGAGATGGGGGTGGGGAGCGGGG
>NZ_PVWO01000014.1 GCF_003003845.1 Chamaesiphon polymorphus CCALA 037
GCTCAAACTGTCCCTAATGCCCGATCTCTGCCCTATCAAAATGAACTGCGCCAAGATCTAAGCAAACAGTTTATTGCGGCTAATACTCAAGTGCAGGTATTGTCAGCAAAACTGAAGGCTTTAGAAACAGCACGTCAATCATTAGCTACCCAAACAGGAAGATTGCCAGTCATCTCGCGTCAATATGAAAATCTGCAAAGAGAATTAAAAATTGCCACCGAACAATTGAGTAAGTTTAGGCAAAAACGGGAAGAGTTGACGATCAATGCAGCTCGTCAAGAGGTGCCGTGGGAGCTGACTGCTTTACCTGCAGTTAAGAAAGTCTCATCATCTAGTGTAGTTGGCGATCTGGCGTTGGGGGCGATCGCGGGCCTATTATTAGGGGTAGGTGCAGCCTTACTAGTCGAGACAAAGAACGATGTTATTTATTCACTCAAAGGTTTGCGTGAAGAACTCAATCTGCCAATTCTCGGGATGATTCCCAATCGTAGCAAAGAAACAGAACCGATCGATCCTGAAAGTGAATCCAAACAGATGGGGGATGGCAAATTCCTCGAAGAGAAAGGCGTTATTTCTTCCCTCCATAAAGGTAATCGCAGAAAAGATCGCTATCGCTTTTCGCCATTTATTGAGTCGTTTCGGGCACTAAATTCGCAACTGCGCCTGCTCAATCCCGATGCACCGATTCGATCGCTAGTGGTGAGTTCGGCAATACCCCATGAGGGGAAGACCACTGTAGCAATTCAACTTGCTCAAGCGGCGGCGGCAATGGGTCAGCGGGTATTATTAGTTAATGCCGATCTGCGCAAACCCAGTTTGCATAATATTGTAGACCGACACGATCGAGAGGTGCTCGACGGTCTGACTGATGTGATTGCTGGAGCGACGAAGTTAATGGATACAGTCCAACTTTTACCAGGAGAGCAAAATTTATATGTGCTCTTGGCAGGCTCTGTGGCTTTAGATCCTACCAGTATTTTAAGCTCCAAAAAAATGCAGGAGCTAATCCAAAACTGTGCGCATAATTTCGACCTAGTGATTTACGATACCGTCCCGCTAAGTTTTGCAGATTCACTATTATTAATCCCCCAAACTGATGGACTCTTGATGGTAACTAGGCTCGGTAAAGTCGATCGTACAGCCTTAAGAAACGCATTAAGAACCTTGGAGGTCTCTAAAGTTACGGTCTTGGGTACGGTTGTAAATATGGTTGATGAGCCGGGGATCGCGGCGAACTACGGGCAAAATTCCACAAAACGGAAAGTTCGATCGTAGGTAGCTACGATCGTTAAATGTTCCTCGATCCCAATTCCCAACTCCCTATTCCCCACCGCATACCTGGCTTTACGCCGTAGAGCGATAGATCCCGATCGATCTATCGCTCTAAATTACGTTGCGTCAATTAGCTGAGGTTGAAAGTATTTCCGCAGGGATAATATAGATTCAAAGCAAGCAAAAAATTGATTCTACATTCGACAGTCATCAGTGCGAATCGATTGACAGAAGGATTTTCAACATCTACTTACACACCAAATTTATTCACCCCTAAATTGTAAGGATCGATCGGATCGTGGTTAAAAAATTTCCTGACAGACAACAGCAACTAGCAATAGCTGGTGAGACGGACTATCTAGCAGCCGCAAGAGCTTTCATCAATTTATTTCCGGCTGAAGGTCAAGATTTTTTTCGATATAACTATCTTTATGGCACCAACAATCAACCACAATACTTAGCATATAGATGGTTGAAAGCAAAGCGTTTGAGTTCCACGATCGCGAGCTTTAAAGTCAATCCTTAAATTAATTGATAATTGATAATTGATAATTGATAATTGCAGATGCGCTCTTTGGATTTTCCCTCCAAAGCGCGCGTCAAGACAAGACAAGACAAGCAAACCCCTGTTCTTTGTTAACTAGGACGGAAGACCACAGGTAGCAGCGCAGGCTGTTTAGATAGAGAATAATGGCGATATTTGCTGGAGACATAGCAGCTAGAGAGTGTCAAATATAGCTGTAGATTTGGGTACTCTAAAACAGTTGAGTAATCCAGTCCTAGCGATCGTGAAACCAGCAATCGTCCATCCATCCCAAGTTATCGCTCGCAGTGGCACCAGCGAAGCGGCGTGTTACGACATTCTTGGCATTCTCGGGGAAGGTGGTAGTGGGATCGCGTACCGCGCACTCGCTACCCAAACTCAACAATTAGTCGCGCTCAAAGCTTTATCGCTACGTCAGAGCAATGATTGGAAAGCGATCGAATTATTCGAGCGGGAAGCTAAAGTACTCAGTACTCTAGATCGCGATGGCATTCCTAAATATCTCGATTATTTTACGATCGATCTAGAGGGCGAGTGCTACTTTTATATCGCTCAAGAATTAGCACCAGGCAAAACATTATTAGAATGGATGCGCTCTGGTTGGCGCGCCAGTGAAGCCGAAGTCCAAGATATTGCCATCCAAATTCTCGAAATCTTAATCTATCTTCACCGCCATCATCCGCCGATCGTGCATCGCGATCTCAAGCCGAGTAATATTCTGAGAACTGATGAAGGTAAAATATTTCTCGTCGATTTTGGTGCGATCCAACAAACATATCACGATACCTTTATGCGCGGTAGTACCGTTGTTGGGACGTATGGTTATATGGCTCCCGAACAGTTTCGCGGACAAGCCGTGCCAGCGACAGATTTATATGGGTTGGGTGCGACTATTTTACACTTACTCACTCATCGATCGCCAGCAGAAATTCCCCAAGATGGATTGCGCTTGAATTTTCGCGATCGCTTGCAAGTATCGAGCAGTTTTGCTGACTGGTTAGAGCGGATGCTAGAGCCAGATGTCGGCAGTCGGTTTAGTTCGTCAACTAAAGCTTTAGAAGTCCTAAAAACTCCCCCTAAAGCTACATTTAAACCGACTCTGAGTAAACTCGATCGCCTGGTAATCGGCTCGATCGGTTTGACAATTTTAGTCTTAATTTTTGGGGTATTCGAGCGGTATAAATATTACTTGTTGGGTATGGGTGGCTTGATTTCTAAAGAACCATTTCAAGCCATGCAAGAGCAGCCTAGTGTTTCTCGCATTCGATCGTACCTCGATCGCGGATTTAATGTTAATACTCAAGATGCTAACGGGCACACTCTTATCTACCATGCAATGAATAACGATCTGCCTGAAATTTTGCAGATGTTAATCGAACGAGGTGCCGATGTTAGTGATTTAGCAAATCTAAGCGATTTAGATAAAGAAGAATTAAAAAATCTTCGCGGTCGATATAGGGATGAGAATAAAAGGTTAGAGCGAACGGGGATTGGATACGCCGGACAATTGAGAGAAGAAAATAAGAGACAACTCCAAATAGCCGAACGCGCGCTGAGTCAGAAATATGTTAATCCTATTGCATATTATGCCGTTATTAAAAACAAGCCCACTATTTTGAAGCTAGTAAGCGAGCGAGGAATCGATCTCAGTCGCAGCAATATTGGGAATAATAACTTATCATTCCTTCATTTGGCAAGCATCGATCGGGACGGTAAAATAGTTAAGCTTTTACTCGATCTAGGTCTCGATCCTAATATTAAAGATCGTTTGGGCTGTACTCCATTACATGCCGCAGTTGTCCGAGAGATAGTTTCGCCGAGAACGATACCGACATCTGCACGATCGATTAATTATTTACTTGTCGCAGGAGCTAGTACTAAAGTCAATTGTAATTTTCTGCGATACACTTATCCTTTCGATCGCGAAGCTTTTGACGATATTTTTGATGAGTCAATTGTTTCTAGAATCAGAAGCTACAACGATATTTATGCAAGCAGAGTATCTCTGCATCAATTAACTTATGTAATGAAACGCTCCGATCTATATACTTTGTTAGCCGATCCAAAATTCGATAAATAAATTTTCAGAGTAAAATAAATTCAAGTACATACATAACACTATCGCCCTTAACATAGCGAGCGAAATTGCTAACAATATTCAATCAAGCTTAATCTGTCGAAAAATGTTTCAAATCGATAAAACTCTAAAAGATCGCTATCAAATTATCGATATCCTGGGACAGGGGGGAATTGCGACTACTTATGCGGCTACAGATCTTGAAACTGATGAGACTGTGGCAATCAAAGTTATGTCATTGCGCCGCGCTCAAGACTGGAAAGCGATCGAATTGTTCGAGCGGGAAGCTAAGATCTTGGCGCAATTAAATCATCCCTGTATTCCTAAATATCTAGATTACTTTCAGATCGATAGCGATCGCGATCGAGAATTTTACATCGTACAGTCTTTAGCACCAGGAACGCCATTATCGGTATTAATCGATCGAGGCTGGCAACCAGAAGTAGCCGAAGTCGAACAGATTGCCGCTCAAATATTAGCAATTTTAGCATATTTACATCATCTCAATCCGCCAGTCATTCATCGCGATCTCAAACCGCAGAACTTAATTAAGAGTCTGGATGGCAAAATCTCGCTCGTCGATTTTGGTGCGGTACAAGATACTTATCATCAAACGGTGACTGGTGGGAGTACGGTAGTCGGAACGTATGGTTATATGGCTCCCGAACAGTTTCGCGGACAAGCATTTTTAAGTACCGATTTATATGGATTGGGAACGACATTATTATTTTTATTAACGCGATCGGATCCTAGCAACTTACCCCAAAAACAACTCAAAATTAACTTTCGATCGACACTCAAATTACCGCCCAAATTTGCCGATTGGCTCGATCGAATGCTCGAACCTACAGTCGAGCAAAGATTTACAACTGCGGCGGAAGCTTTAGCTGTGTTGCAAGGAATGCAAAAACTCCCACCACCAGTAGCAAACAATCGTCCGCGCAAGCCAAAAGATAGTCCCATTCGACTGATTGCCGATGAAACTACCTTAACTATTAATATCCCAGCGGTAAAATTTCGGACTACTGGCAGTCAACAATTATGTTCGATCGCTGCTATCTCGAATTTCATCTTAGCGATCGCGATTTATTTAATTTTGACGGCATCTTTTTCGATCGAACCGTTGAGACTATCGGTATTTATCATTGTTAGCTGCGGATATACTGCGACCGCATTGTGGATGCTAGCCTATACTATCTATGGTAATTTTTCGCGAGTGCAACTGGAGATTGCTGGTAGTAAGTTACAACTCAAGCATTGGTGTTTGGGTAACTTAGTTTATAATTCAACCACCAACATTAAGAATATCCAGCTCCAGACAGATCGTCAAAAACTATCGATTTTACCATTCGATCGATCGCGAGTCCGGATCGGATTTGCCGATCGAGATAACATCTTTGCACCGCTAGTCAAAAGACTAGTGAAGTCGTTAGATGGTTTCAGATTTCTGCTACCACTAATTAAATTGCTAGAGCATTATCGTGTTATCGGTAAAATGGAGATTAATTTAGTCGATTGTGAGTACGCATTAGCATTACTTTTAACTCCAGCAGAAAATCAGTGGCTAGCGAGCGAACTGAGTATCTTTCTCGATCGAGCTTTGCGTCGCCAGCAGATCTATCGAGCAGCATTAGATCTCGCACCTGTCGATACTAAGCTGCCCAGTGACGATCGAGTTGTCCAATAGCAGTCGGCTAATGTCCGACCATTTTGAATTTGAGATTATCGATCCGATCGTGTTCGATCGTTAGGAGATCGGGCTGACAACATTTGTCGATCTTTGTTTGAATACCTTGGGCGAGTTCGCTGTGTAGATCTTCCAAATAGCCAGAGATTGCCGTTTCAGCTTCCCAGATTCGATCGAAGGGGCCAAAATAATAGGTACATTTGGGCTGTGCGGTAAAAATTTCGATCCACCAAGCAGGAGTGCAATAATTGAGGGTGTTAGATATCGGAGATGTCTGGTTGTCGCTGTCCATAAATAACGAGCCTCTCTCGATCGAGTAGTTGTCTGACAATGATACCGCCATTAGATGAAGAACTTGTGAAGAAAGATCGATCGACAGAGCGTAGAAAAGGTTGCGATCGATTAGGGTTGCCAGATGACTCTATGCACGGTATTTAAGAGATCTTCGGCAGTGAAAGGCTTCGATAAAAATGCTTTGACCTCGGGCATTTGCCGGAGACTATGACTGGGAACTAGACCACTACAGGCGATAATCTTCATTTGACGACCGACATTTAACTGTTGCAATGCCCGAATTGCCGTGGTGCCATCCATCAATGGCATCATCAGATCGAGCACTACTACTGCGATCCGGTCTCGATCGATCGCGTAGGCGGCGATCGCCTCAACACCGTTGCTAGCCGAGATCGTCTGGTAATTGTAGCTTTCGAGCGTTATTTTCAACATCTGGCGAATATTTGATTCATCATCTACGATCAAAATCAGTTCGCCCCGACCAGAAGGCAGTTCGGGAATGGCTACAGGTAGTGCGGTGGTGGTCGCAATGACTGGTAAAAACACTTGAAACTCAGTACCGCGTCCAATCTCACTGCTAACGGTCACAAATCCGCCATGATTTCTAATAATACCCATCGCAGTTGACAAACCCAGTCCAGTCCCCTCGCCTAATGGTTTGGTCGTAAAAAACGGCTCGAAAATCCGATCGATATGTGCTGGTGCAATGCCCGTGCCCGTATCGGCAAAAGTCACCACCACATAGGCACCGACTTTAGCATCGAGATTCATCTGGGCATAAGTCTCATCGATGAGGCGGTTTTCGGCACAGATCCGCAATTTGCCGCCGTTGGGCATGGCATCGCGGGCATTGACGCAAAAGTTTAAAAATACTTGATACAAATGGGTAGCATTGGCAGAAACCAGCCACAGATCCGCTTTGGGCAGTTGGAGATCGATCTCGATCGATTTGGGCAGGGTACTTTGGATCGTTTCGCCTAGTTCCATGAGCAACTCGCCAAGCTCCAAGGGTACCAGTTCGCCCTCTAAGCCGCGTGCAAAGGTGAGAATTTGCTTGACCATGTGCGCGCCGCGCTTGGAGCTATCCTCCAAAATTTTCAAGAGTCGCCGATCTTGCTCGCTTAAGTCGGGGAGTTTGAGCGGTAATAGTTGGGCGGCGGCGAGGATCGGTGTGAGGACGTTATTAAGGTCGTGAGCGATGCCACCTGCGAGGGTACCCAGACTCTCCAGTCGCTGGGTGCGGAGTAATTGGGTTTCGAGTTGCTTTTGGGCGGTAATATCTCGATCGATCGTCAGAATGGCATAGGGTTCGTCAGCTTCATTTCGTAACAATTTCCAGCGACTGCTGACCCAGATTTCGCCGCCATTTTTGGCAATTTTGTTGGCTTCGCCCTGCCACCGACCGCTCTCTAGCACTGCTTGTAGGGCAGTGGCCAGTTGGGGCGAAGGCTGCTGGCGAAAGAGCAAGCCTGCATCTGTCCCGAGGATTTCGGCGGCTGTCCAGCCGTAAATTTGGGCGGCACCTTGATTCCAAACCAAGATCCGGTTATCTAGGTCGCAGACGACGATCGCATCTGGTGAAATATCGATCAGTGCTGCTTGTTCGCGAATTTTGCGCTCGGCTTGTTTGAGATCGCTAAGATCCCGCGAGATCGTTAGCACGGACTCAACTGAGCCATCGATGGCAAATTCTGGCACGCATCGAGACTGAAAGTATCTCACTCCAGTAGGCGTCAGAAACTCAAATTCGGTCGATATTGGCAATCCGGTACTAAAGACCTGCCGCAGGATTTCTTCCCATCGCTCGACCCGATCTACTGCCATTCCCATCTCGCGGTTGCTCTTCCCCAGAAAATCCCCAACTGAGAAACCCGTGACCTCTACGACTGCCGAATTTACATATAGATGCCGCAATTGGCGATCGAACCTGGCGATGACATCGGGAGCATTTTCGGTTAGGGTTCTAAATTGACGCTCGCGTTGCTGTAGAGTCGCTTCGATCCGTTTGCGTTCGATCGCATACCGAATGGAGCGCACCAATAAATCGCTCCCGCTCGCTTGCCCCTTAACTAAATAGTCCTGTGCCCCAGCTTGCACGGCCTGTAGAGCCATGTTTTCATCGGTCATGCCAGTCAGTACCACGATCGGCGTCCGGGGCGCGCGCGCCTGAATCTGGAGCAATGTATCTAGCCCCCTACTATCTGGCAACACCAAATCCAACAGAATTACATCAAAATCTTCGCCAGCAAGGCGATCGATCGCCATTGTTAGCCGTTCCACAGGCACCCAGTCCAGCTCGATCGAGGTCAGATCGGCTAGGGTTTCCTGGAGCAGTAGCACATCGCCAGGATTATCTTCAACCAACAGAATTTTGATGGGATGATAAATCATGGCATTCCATCTAGGCAGGGGGTAAGATGACGGTGGAAAACCAGAAATTCTCGATCGAGCGGACGACTTGCACGAATCGCTCGAAACTAGCAGGCTTGGTGATATATCCGCTAGCATACCGATCGTAGGCTTGGAGGATATCTTCTTCGGCTTGGGAGGTTGTCAGTACCAATACCGGAATGCGCTTGAGCGATCGATCGGTTTTAATTGCAGCGAGGACTTCGTGACCGCTTTTTTTGGGCAGGTTGAGATCGAGCAAAATTAGGTCTGGATAAGGTGCCGCAGTCGCATCCTGTTTCAGATCTTGCAAAAATTCTAGAGCCGCCGCTCCATCGCCAACCACGATCAAATCGATCGACAACGCGCTCTCTTCCAAAGCCAGTCTTGTTAATTCGACATCACCAAGGTTGTCTTCGACCAACAAGACTTGAATGGTACGATCGATCGTGGGCGAACTTAGCATGGGTAACCTACAAGAGGGAAAAAGAGTAAAGTAAAAAGTCGAACCGCACGCGGACGGGGCCTCGACCCAGAGTTTGCCGCCATGACGTTCGACGATTTTTTTGCACACTGCCAAACCGATACCCGTGCCGGGATACTCGGTTTTACCGTGCAACCTTTGAAATATGATAAAAATTCGCTCTAAATACCGATCGTCCATGCCAATCCCGTTGTCTCGCACGGAAAACAACCACTTACCATCGATATATTCGGCACCGATCTGAATTAGGGGCGGCTCCTGAGTGCGAAATTTGATCGCATTACTGACCAGATTCTGAAATAACTGGGTGAGTTGGGAAGGATCGCCATATACTTGCGGTAGCTCGGCATAGGTAACGACCGCCCGATTTTGGGCGATCGTCACCTGAAGGTCGTTCGACACCTGCGCGAGAATGCGATCGCAATCTACAGCTTCAAAGTCTCGCACCTGTCGTCCCACGCGCGAATAGTTTAACAGATCGTTAATCAGTGTCTGCATCCGAGTGGCACCATCCACAGCATAGGCAATAAAAGTATCGGCTTTGGCATCGAGTTGGCCTTTGTAACGACGTTCGAGCAACTCCAAATAACTGGCGATCATCCGCAGCGGTTCTTGGAGATCGTGAGAAGCAACATAGGCAAACTGTTGTAGATCGTCATTAGAACGCGCCAAATCTTGCTTCTGGTTGTAGAGTATCATTTGTGACTGTTGTCGCTCTAACTCTGCCGCCGCTCGTGCTGCAAAAATATTCAAGATTTCTGTCATCAGTTGAGTTTCCGAAAACGGCTGGCAACTGAGTACAGACATCAATCCCAAAGCTTGTCCGGCAGAGTCCCGTAATAGGATTCCCATATAGCTTTGTGCGTCTAGCTCTTTGAGCAAAACATCATCAGGAAATTGCTGCTGCACGCGATCGGGACACACATAAAATTCTAGATCGACGAGATGCTCGCACGGTGTAGCTGACAACTCATATTCACAATTCTCCATCACCCGATCGTTGCCATACCCAGCAATCGTTCTGACGCGGTTTTGTTCTGGTTGGACAAACTCGCCAATAAAAGCATATTCCACCCGCAACGCCTTGGTAATATATTCAACTAATGCCTCAAAGAAGGCGTCGCCAGTTTTGGCCGAAACACCCAGCGCAATATTCCGCATAATGTCTTCTTTGTGCTTGCGATCGGTAATATCTCGTCCTTCCGGAATCAGCATTACCACTTGCCCTGCGGCATCGAAGACTGGCTTGAGCGAAAAATCTACAATGGCTGGCGTCCCATCAGCCCAGAAATGTTCGGATTCAAACTGCACTAATTCGCCATTTGCCGCTCGGACGATCGCTTGTTTTAAACGCTCCTGCAACTGGGGGGAATGAGTCCACCACGGCGTCTCCCAGAAAGGTTTGCCGATGACATCCGCTCGCTCGATGGCGATTCCCTCTAAGGCAGTCCGATTTGCCTCCATGACGATGCCATCTGGGGTCAGCACCGCGATGAATTGTAACAGGCTATCGAAAATCGCCCGAAATTTTTGTTCGCTGCGGATCAGATCTGCTTCGGCTTGCTTGGCGGCGGTGATATCTTTCATGAAGCAATAGTGTCCGGTCAATTGCTGTTGACTGTCGTAAGCCGTCACCATCACCAATTGCTTGTAAAAGACCGAGCCATCTTTGCGCAGACCCCTCGCTGCCACTTCCACTTTGCCCCGATCGAGCATCTGTCCGTATGCCAGCTCGACAATCTGGAGATCGTCAGGATGCACCGTGCGCTGCCAATCCATACCCACGATCGCTTCTGGCGAGTAGCCGATCGTCGTGGCATAAGCTTGATTTGCCCACACATAGTAACCTTGCGGGTTTAAGAAGGCAATGCCTTCCATCGCATGACTCAAGGCAGCATTAAACCGTTGGAGATCTTCTTCTGCCCGTTTGCGTTTGGTAATATCGCGCGTAAAACACCGCGTCCGCACGAATTCACCATTACGCCAAGATGAATTGGAGTCAATTAGGACGTGTCGGCGCGAGCCATCTTTGCAGATTAAATCCGCCTCGTATTCGCGCACCGCTCGATCGTGCAAGAGACGATCGAGAATATCGTCAATTACAGCGCGATCGGCATGAAACTCAATAATCGAATGTCCGATATATTCTTCGCTGGTATATCCGAGTAAATCTAACTCGGCCTGATTTGCCCAAATAATGGTGCCATCAGCCGCCACCCAGTGCAAACAGACGACAGCATTTTCGATAAAGTCGCTGAGATCTTGGTGACTCGGAACTAAACATATTTCGCCTCCATCGCTCTGGCTCGGTTGGCGATCTGGCTCTGGTGCTAATGTCGGCATCGCTGCTGCCAGTATTGGCGACTCAAAATACTGGCATAAATCGTCCTCTGTGACCATCCCTACCAATAGCCCCGATCGATCGACGATCGGCAGATAGTGAATGCGATGCTGACGCATTAAAGACAACGCAGTTAAGGCATCTACGCTCGTAGCTCGCTCTAGGGTTATGACTGGGGCTGTCATCACTGCAACGATCTTCGTTGCTGCTAAATCCGTGCCAGCAACGACGAGTCTGACGACATCCGATCGTGTCAAAATCCCGATCGGTCGAGCTGCCCGTACTACCAAGACATAATCATAGTTATGGCGATCGCTTATGAGCTGGGCAGACGAGTTGAGATCGCGATCGCCCTCCCAGTGCTCCATCAAGGTAATCGTCGCGATCGCTGTAGTCTCTGGCGAGACGATCGGGGGCGTGTAATCTATAACTCTATCTAGAGTAGGAAGTTTGCTCGCTTTATCGATAAATAGCATGACTCCTGCCCTCATCCTCATTGCAAAACTGAGATTAGTTCGGCATCGTGCGCTTGGCGATCGAAGTCGATCGCTCTAATTTTGACGCGGATGCGAACTGCTAAATCTATCGATCGGGGTAAATATTTTAAGTTAACCTCATTATACGCGACAGTCCATGACACAAGGCACAGGTTGTAGTTTTGTTACCTGTTGGGGATAGTGAATAGTGAATAGTGAATAGTGAATAGTGAATAGTGGTGCAAGATGTGAGATTACAAACCAGCCAACAGTAATTGGCGTAATATGTCTACTTGCTCTAGGATTTGGTGGTGGCGATCTGTATGGAGCGGATGAAATCGCGCCGAGGTCTCCGCCTGACGGCACGTCTCGCTCTGCTCGCCTACGGCGTGCGTTTCACCAAGCAGCGGATGTTCTGATTGGAGTGCATCTTCGATCGTCATCAAGGCTGCTTGAATTTTGTCCCGAGTGGCTCGCTGGAGTCGATCGGCTGCTACTTGTTGTTGCCAGCGATCGGATTTCAATTGTTGCACCTGCTGACGCTCCAGCAAATTGGTAATCCGGGCGATAATTTCTGGCCCGATGACGGGCTTGGTGACAAAATCATTCGCGCCGATCGCAAATACTTGTTGAATTAATGTCGGTTCGGTGTGAGCGGTCAGAAAAATAATCGGTAAATTCGACCACTCGGATCGCTCGCGGATCGATCGACAGACATCTAAACCGCTAACGAGCGGCATTTCGACATCTAAAATCAATAGATCTGGCTTGGCAGTAGGCAACACCTCCCATAATTTTTGGGAGTCAGCTAAGGTCGTGACTCGATAACCCCACGGGACTAATAAAGCGCGTAAAATTGCCAAAATCTTCAGATCGTCATCGACTGCCAAGATGTGAGTCTGACTGGATTCGGCCTCAGCCATGGATCGCTCGATCGATTCCATTAGATCGACGCGATCGTGCGGATCGACTGTCCGAAGAGTTCCCAACTGCTCGATCGCCGGATCCAAGCTAGCGGCAGATGCCAGAGCAATAACCGGAATTAGCGGAACTTGTTTGTTGACTTCGACTAATAACCGTAAAACTTCCTCCGTCCGGTCGATTGTCTCTGCGGTCAACACGATGCTGCGAATGCGATATTGCTGAAGTTGCGAACGAGCTGCGGCGATCGTCGGCACGGTTTGCACGCTCCAGTCTCGCGCCTGAGCTAAAGATTGGATCTGCTCGATCGAGCAGTCTGCGGCTGAGACTAACAGCATATCGATCGTCAACTCCGACTCGAAACCTTGGAGATCGGTACCCGCCGCTGGTTTGTTTAACTCTTCTCGCAGAGCCGTCACGATCGAGTATAGCAATCGTCCGCGATCGGCACTCCACTCCTGTGGCTCCCCTAGCAACTTTTCAATTTGGCGAGCCAATTCCGAACTTAGCGAAAAGCCAAATGTACCGAGCGAGCCAGTCAGCGAGTGGGCGATATTCTTGCCAAGCTCTTGCCAATCGGGCCGAACCTCTCGATCTAACACTTTCTGGGCTAGTTGCTCTAAGATGGCAACTTGCTCGGATACTTGTCCCTTGAATTTTTCCCAAGCTTCAGTCAGTAGAGCCGTCCCTGGTGCATCGATGGGCTTGAGTCGATAACCAATGCCATAAACCGTTTCGATAAAATCGGCTGCGGCACCAGCGGCTTTGAGTTTGTGGCGCAATCCTTTAATATGGGTGCGGATGGTGTCTTCACTAGGACTGTCTTCCGACCACAGGCGATCGAGAATGGCGTTACAGCTAAATACCCGCTTACTATTGCGCAAAAAGAGTTCTACTAGGGCATATTCTTTAGGCGTTAAGGGGACTAATCGTTCGTCAAAGGTGACCGTAGTACTTACCGGATCGAGTTGTAAACTGCCCCAGCTCAAGATCGGGACTGTAGAAGCGCGTGCGCGGCGCAATAGTGCCCTAATTCTGGCGAGTAATTCATTGCGATCGAACGGTTTGCCCAAATAATCATCAGCCCCAGCATCTAAGCCCCTGGTGCGATCTGCTGGTGAATCTAGCGCAGTCAGCAGTAAAATTGGGACGCTACTGCCTCGGGCGCGAATCTCGCGACAGACACTCACGCCATCTTTTTTGGGTAAGGTTACATCCAGCAAGATCGCATCATATTCGTAAGCATCGCTCAGATCGAGACCGACTTGGCCGTCGCTGGCCAAATCGATGGTGTATTTGTGAGCCTCTAAAATAGTCTCGATGAGGAAAGCAATGGCCGGATCGTCCTCAACCACTAGAATTCTCATAAACTTATCTCCCGAATACTATTTATCGATCGTGACATACATACGCCAGTATTGAAAGAGTATTCTGTTTCAGCTATTTAAATTCGATCGGTGCCGATTTGCCGTCAGATTTGGCTTGGAAATTTCTCGATCGAGCCGCTCTGCTTCACAACTTCCTCATCTTTGTTTGTTTTAATAGTGGGTGAAGTCAAGGTTGAGATCGAGAATTTTAAAACGGTATGACATCTGGCTGCTCGGTTTGCGATCGATTCAGAATAACTAACTTGAGTAAACTATATGAAAACTCATCCATGTCCAGTGCCAACGTGTAAAAATTGCCGTTTTTTTCAACCAGAAGGTCATTATCAAGGTAACTGCCAGCGACTCCAGGCTAGTGTCAGAAGCGAGTGGGTAGCCTGCAACCTCGCACTCTCGGCCTTCGGTGCTGCGGCTACCCAACCCACGCTCGTTGCCGCCTGAGATTTTCACATCTACTCTGATGCGGTTGGGCAGATTAGCGGCAATAATTGCCGGAATACTCCGAGGCATTAACTCATTTTTACCCACCAATCTATCCAGTGGCGCGCGCAGAAATTCCCACGCTGGGTACCGATTTGTTGGGTACTTTCGACAATAGTCGGATTCATCGGCTATTTCAGCCCAGGTTTAAACCTCTTATTTGTCATATCTGGCGTAATTTTTGGGATTGGTTTTGCTGGAGCTGGTTTCAAGATCCGATCGGCAACAGATCTGGTTCGATCGATTGGCGATAAATCTCGCCTAGATCTTAACAACTAAAACCCCCACATTCGATCTAGGAGCTTTTTTGAAAATAAACCAGAACGATCTGCTTAACTTTCCAATAAATAGATCTGGAAGACGTTATGACTTCGATTGGCTCAAGGTTGTGGCAACATTTACTGTGTTTATTTTCCACTGTCTGCGATTTTTCGATTTCGGAGCTTGGCATGTCAAAAATAACCAACTCGATCCAATCTCCACTACTGTTGCAGGGCTGTTGCTACAATGGATTATGCCGCTATTCTTCCTATTATCTGGCACTAGTATCTATTTTGCACTCAAGTCCCGCACGGCAGGGCAATTCCTCCACGAACGCTCGCTCCGACTACTGATTCCGTTGCTATTTGGGATCTTCATCTTATCGCCACCACAGGTTTATCTAGAACGATTGAGCAATCCAGATCTTGGTATTGCCCCATGGACTGGCGGACAGTTTTCAGGTTCATTTTTGGAGTTCATCCCTCACTATTTTCAAGGATGGTATCTATTTGGGGGGAACTTTGCATGGATGGGCATTCATCTGTGGTATCTGCTAGTTTTGTGGCTATTTTCGCTGTTATTGCTACCTCTATTTTTGGCAATTAAGCAAGGTAAAGGACAAAAGTTGAGTGGTAAATTGGCGATCGTTTTGGAAAAACCAATGGTTATCTTCCTGTTGGGTTTATCCATTGCGATCTTAGAAAGTGGACTCGATCCAGCGACGTTTGGCGTGCGGGCAGCAGGTGGCTGGAATTTTTTTACATACTTAACATTGATATTGTTAGGCTACATAATTGTTGCAGATCGGCATCTCGAGGCGGGAATCGATCGATATTTTATCTTTACCTTGACAATGGCCGTATTGACAACTCCGCTCTTATTGGCACATTTTCGCGATCTATTCACTGGGAGTGGAGCGGCTTATGGTTCATTAAACTATACTTTAGTAAACGCTTTACGGGCTTTCAATGCTTGGTGCTGGCTCCTAGCATTTCTCAGTCTGGGCAGAAAATTTCTCGACTTCAACCATCGATCGCTACAATATTTGAGTGAAGCATCTTTACCATTCTATTTACTGCATCAACCAATAATTTTATTAGTTGGGTTCTCGATCTCAGGTTGGCAAATAGGAGTATTTCCGAAGTTTATAGTATTGAGTTTAGTCTCTTTTACTGCGATCGGTCTATGCTATGAGTTAATTGTCCGACGAATTAATTTGTTGCGTTTTTGCTTCGGATTAAAATTGACATAAAAAGTTGGCTCTTCATCACCTGGTATGCTAATCTCAGCTTTTTGACCCGAAATCCTTACTGCTAAGCCAAAAATGGCTGAAAAATCTAACAATAATAGATTTTAGGCTCAATCCCTTGTTAGCTATCAATCTGGGCGGAAATCAGCATACTAAGTAATGAAGAGCCAAAAAGTTTTAGTATAATTATTCGTAACCCACTGCCCGATCGGTGGGTAGATGGGATAACAAACAAAAATGAAAATCTCGGTTATGCAGCTTCAATTTGTCCTTTTCAGATAAAAAAGTAGCAGGTCGGAAACCTCTCGCTCAAACTGACTGTTAGTTATAAAGTCTGGATGTTCTAAAACGGCTGAGTGACATAAAGATTCAACTGTACGCCCCAAAATAAAAACTGTCATTTCTAGATTGCGGGGATGAATATCGTCATTCCATCGTTCGAGATAAGCCCGCAACAATCCTGCAATTCTTTTTTCTGCTTGCTGCATCTGTTGTAATCGTTCAGATTGGGGAATTTCCTCATTTAGTACTTGATGTAATCGGGGATTTATAGCATGAGCGGCGATCGCCGCTTTGATGAGTTCGGGGATTACCATCTCTATTGGCCGATCGAATAAATGACTTAGTTTAGATTCCACTATTTCGGCAATTTCATTAGAGTGTTGTTCCATCAGAGCTGCCACGATCGATTCTTTGTTCGGGAAGTACTGGTACAACGAGCCAATACCGATCCCTGCTCGTTCTGCAATGTGGTTTGTGCTGGCTTTGTCATACCCTTCTTCAGTCAAAATACGAGTAGTTGCTTCTAGGATGGCTTCAACGGTTATCCGAGAACGTTCTTGTTTTGGTAGTTTGCGAGGAGAGATCGAACGTTTACGCGGCATAAAAACTACCTCGCTCGAATGCGAGTTGGCAAATACGGTGAACGAACTATATTATATGAGTAATTGCTCGTATTTGAGTAAATTACTACGAATGCATCCAGTATCCTGGATTAGGAGAATGTATGACGACAATATCCAAAGATCTAAAACACACCTTTTTCATGTTGGTGAAAACAACAGCAATCTGGCTTCAGATTTCACCACAGGAAAGATTTGCATTCCTTGAGAAAACGATTTCGCCAATCCTCAAAAAACATCCATCCGTTCGGATGCGATTTTTTGATTCTGAAGCCTTTTCGGGTCGTTTTACTGATGTGTTGATGTGGGAGACAGCAGAAATTCAGGAATATCAGTTTCTTGTCGAGCAACTCCGAGAAACACTTTTCTGGGGGACATATTTTGAAATTGTTGAGATTGTTCCAGCCATTGAGAATGCCTATGCAAACTACTATAAAGTTGACCCCCTACCTATCTCACAGTCTAGTTGACAATGCAGCATCACAAGTCGTTGGATTTGAATATGAAGTTTTGTTGCTTCGTTTAGATCTTGTTTGCTACCGTTCAAATCGATCGTTATGCTGCTTGGTTCGATCGAAGGTAATGCAATGTACTCGATACTCAATTAATGCTTAACCGTCATCGCCGAGCTGCCACCCCTACGCACAGTCTCGGCGGTTGCTGTTATACAATCATTGGGATCTTGTCCTGAGATAAGATTGAGTGGCATCCGATCGCCAAGTATTATTGATGGTATAAGGTCGAACTTATGAAACGCCTAATCGTTTGTTGTGATGGAACTTGGCAGAAGTTAACTAGCGAATATCCGACAAATGTCGTCAAAATTACCCAAGCGATAAAGACAGTGGGTGATGATGGCATCGCTCAAATCGTTTACTACAACGAAGGTGTCGGGACTGATGGCTGGATCGATAAATTCGGTGGTGGAGCCTTCGGTTGGGGACTCGATGATGCGATCCAAGCTGCATATCGATTTTTGTGTTTAAATTACGATCCTGGCGATCGCATTTACTTGTTTGGGTTTAGTCGCGGCTCTTATACCGTAAGGAGTCTGGCTGGTTTGATCTATAACGTAGGACTGCTCGAACGACAGCATATTCGCAAAACGCCGATGGCATATGCTTTTTATCGGGATCGCGACCCCGATACGCGCCCTAGTAGTCCCGCCGCCAAAGAGTTGCGCGAGCGATTTAGTCAAGAAGTCGCTCTGCATTTCTTGGGTTGTTGGGATACTGTCGGTTCTTTGGGCGTTCCCAACCAAATTCCGATTATCCCGATCGCTAATTGGCTCAATCGCAAATATCAATTTCACGATACCCAAATCAATCGTCGCATTCAGTGTGCGCGTCATGCCGTAGCGATCGACGAACGGCGGAAAGTATTTTATGTGACACCCATGCACAAAAGTGTCGGTGCCGATGCCCAAGATCTCCAGCAGGTATGGTTTCCAGGCAACCATGGTTGTGTCGGTGGCGGCACTAAGGCATATCGTCAACTTTCAGATGCAGCACTCAAATGGATGATGGATGAAGCGGTGCAACAAGGATTGAGTTTGCAACTCGATCCGATCGAAAATGGACTAGAGATCGATCCGACGATTCCTTTTGCCAATCCAGCCGCGATTTATGCCCTACTCGGCGTCAGAGTGCGCCAACTCAATGACGATCGGACATACGCTCATCCTGCCCCCAATTTAGATCCGGCAAACTTGCCTTATGTGTATGCCACATTCGATCGATTGCATGAAAGTACCAAACAGCGTTGGTGTGCGATCGATACCTATCGTCCCGAAGGACTGAAAGTATTTGCCACCAGACTGAATGACTCGTGTCGATCGTAGTTACATTTCTCGATCGATCTCAATCGATGCGAGAAATTGGGAAACTCGATCTACTGATGATATTTGCGGATATTCAGGGGTTAACTAATCGGGATCGATGCCTAGAGCGCGTAATTTAGCCGCCAACCGTTCGGCACGTTGGCGTTCCTGTTCGATTTGTTCATCAGGAGTGGGATAACGCCGATTATTTTCGTCGTACCAATACAACCATTCCCGCGTCAATCGGTCAAAGCTGGCGCGTTCGCTACCAATACCGAGGCCAATTTCGGGCATCCAAATGGGATTGCCATCTTGTAACTCGTATTTGCCTTGAATGAGCTTATAGATCTCTAGTGTGGGTTTGCGGCGACGTTTGGGGTTGTAGATGACGTAGTAAAGTACGCCCATGCGCGTGTATTCATCAAGTTTGGTGGTGTATTCTCCACCTGGTTTGGATGAGACTACTTCTAAGACTAAAATGGGCGGGATTTCTTCTTCCCAGAGTAGGTAGCTCAGGCGTAACTGCTCGTCATAGTGTCGCTCGACATTCAGACACAAGAAGCCATCGGGGACGATTGCGGGTCGTTCTGGGTCGGTATAGATGCCCATATCGATCCCAAAAAACCAATCCATCCGCTCGTCCCAGAGGATTCTTAAAATTGACTTAAGCAAGCTGGGGATGATTTCTTGAAGTTCGTTATCCACGGGAGTATCGTCAGAGCAGGGCAGTTCGTCGGCAGTCGGTAGGTATCTAGGTAACTCGTACTGATACATAGCAAAGGTTAGGGTCAGCGAAGGGCTTGCGCTTATTTTAGCACATATGAACTTATTGCAGATACACTTTAATACATTGAAATACTTTTAGACAACATTTACAGAAAGATCGATTGCATGAGAGTACCAAACAGCGTTGGTGTGCGATCGATACCTATTGTCAGAACTGAGAGTATTTGCTGCCAGACTGGATGACTCATGCCGATCGTAGTTATACTTACCGATCGATCGCCATCGATGCGAGAAATTGGGAAACTCGATCGAGCGAGGTGAGATGATAAACAGTTTTGGTATCTTTAACTCGCTCGATATACTCGCGATATTTGGGGGTCATAAATTGATGACACAACCACAATGTCCGATAACTAGTCAGCGAACTTTTTAGCAGCGGAGTATTTTCCGGCCAGCCTGCTGGCGGCTGAAATTTACCGATCGCGAGGCGTTTGGTGACCAACCAAAAATGTACGTAGATTGGTAGATCTATATACACCAATGTATCTGCTCGATCGAGTCGAGGCCAAAGGGTTGCTAGATCGCCAAAACCCTCGATAATCCAGCGATCTTTATCCAGAATTTGTTGATGCATCTGTAAATATTCGGCGTCTGGAACCTTTGCACCTCCAGATTTATATTGAATTTTGTCTAAAATATATAGTGGTAAACCAGTTAGTTCTGCTAGATTTTTACTAAGGGTTGATTTACCGCCGCCAGTATTGCCAAACACTGCTACTTTTTTCATGGCTCCTCTATCGATCGGAACATAGATTCTTAAAGGTGAATCGATCGAAAGCTGAAATCTCGCGATCGCTATTTTGCTTCCGATTATATCTACTACAACTCTAATAGCCATAATATCTGACATTCGATCGAGAGTTTTTGTCTGTTTTGAGACGATCTCTTCAAAAATTAGTTAATATTGTTAACTAATTTTTGATATAATGAACTCAATAACACACGAGGTAAAATCGATCGATGAGTGATTTAGTGTTTTTGCCCGCTCATCAATTGGCGCAGATGATTCGCGATCGCCAAGTTTCAGCGGCAGAAGTTGTCGATGCACATCTGGCTCAAATTGTCAAATATAACTCGCAGCTAAACGCGATTTGCACCCCGGACGAACGGGCGGCTCGCAACGCAGCTCGGCAAGCAGATGAAGCATTAGCTCGCGGCGAAAATTGGGGTGCGTTACATGGGGTACCGATTACCGTCAAAGACGTGTTTGCAACGGCGGGACTGCTAACGACAGCAGGATCGCTGTCTCTAAAAGACTATGTTCCCCAACAAGATGCCACCGCAGTCGCTCGGCTGAAATCGGCAGGCGCGATCGTCCTGGGCAAAACAAATATCGGCGATCTCGCAGGCGGTTATCAGGGACTCAATGATGTTTTTCCCCGCGTTAATAACCCCTGGAATCTGGAGTACACGCCGGGGGGAACTTCTAGCGGCGGTGCAGCGGCGATCGCGGCGGGACTCTCCCCGATCGATCTGTGTTCCGATTTGGGTGGCTCGATCCGCCAACCCGCTCATTTTTGCGGCATTTATGGCTTCAAACCAACCGACAGGCTCGTACCAACGACTGGGCATATTCCTGAAGTCCCAGGCGCACCGCGTTGTCTGCGGCAAATGCTGACGGTGGGTACTTTAGCCCGCTCGATCGAGGATTTAAGTCTGTGCTTGCAAATTATCGCAGGTGCCGATCGATCGCAACCCGATATTCCATCCGTTCCACTGGAGCGCGCGATCGATAAACCACGAGAGAATTTACGCATTGCCTGGGTAGATGAATGGGCAAACTATCCAGTTGCTGCCGAGATTAAATCCGCCATGCGTTCGGTTGCCACCAAGCTGACAGGAGTGGGTATTGCCGTTGAGGAGTGGGTTCCCGATTTCGATTTTCCGGCTGCATGGCAAACCTATTACGAGCTAGTAACCTACAATCTCGTCTATGCTCGATCGCTAACCATGGCCGATCTTCGCCAGAATTTGGCTTTTTTATGGCGAGACTCTAGTCAAGGCGATCGCGAATTTCGCAAGCTGGGTAATCTGGCAAAGATTGGAGTGCCGATTTCTCTCAATCCGACGCTCAAAGGCTATTTTGAAACGCTCACACAGCGAGATCGCTTTACCACCCAGATGGATGCAGCGTTGAGCCAGTGGGATGTGTGGCTGTGTCCGGTAGCGATGACACCAGCATTTACCCATCGCGATCGCGGTGCGGCAGTTCGGGTTGACGATCGCCATGTCCCCTATTCGATGGCTTCGGGGGCTTATCTGGTAACATTCAATCTGACTGGGCATCCGGTAGTTGTCATCCCTATCGGTCAAACTGAGAGTGGATTGCCGATCGGGATGCAAATTGTAGGAAAACGCTGGCAGGATCTGAATTTATTAGCGATCGCGCGGGAACTCGATTCGGCGTTGCCGACGCTACGCGATCGAGTAGTTGGCAATTTTCAGCAACCAACAGGTTATTGAATATGAGGTTAATAACTCATTAGCTTGGTGGATCGAGTTCGGGTGCGATCGCTGTCTCGATTTCTTGTTCTTGAACGGATAAACCCGCCAGATGGAAAATCGATAACCCGATCGCGACGATCGACAAAATGTAACTGTGTAAAGTGTAAAGGTGAACGACCGTTTCGGTAGAAATCGCCTCACCACCAGTCAGAATGGTGCTCAGAGTCGGGCCGATCAGCGGGATGGCGGAGATCGTCCCCAGCTCGATTTTAAACCGCCAGAAGCCCTGCTGCGACCAGTCGAGAATCATCGATGTCCATCCCAAACCTACAGCATTGAGCGTTAATAAAATCCCACTCACCCAAGCGACGATCCACGCTGGGCGAAATTGCTCGCCAAAAAACATCACGATGATTTGAATTAATGCCAAGATCGTAAAGCCATTTCCGGCTAAGTGATGTACGGTGAGGATCAACCAGCCAAAATTAATGCGGGTATCGATCTCTTTGAGTGAACTATAAGCAGCACCAGCACTCGGCTCGTAGTAAAACGCCAGCAGCAATCCCGAAATCGCCGCTGTAAGTACGAGCGAGAGAATAGACACAGCAATGATGGTAGCTAGTTGTTGCAGCCTAACGGTAGTATCTTTTATCATCGGTTCGACCTCCTAAAACAGACCTAGTGAAAACGCATCTTCGATCGGCAACCGCGCGCCAAAGCCCAGCCACAGCGTCACGATCGTACTGAATGAAAAAATCGCGATCGAGACCCCCCGCCGCAAGCGCGGATCGAACCGCACGAGATTTTCAATGATGGGCAACAGTAACAATCCGGTGGCAAATGCCACCATCGTTACAATCCCGACAATTTTGTAGGGAATCAGCCGCACGAGCTGATATACCGGGAGCAGATACCACTCTGGCAGCAGATGTTCGGGTGTTGCAAACGGATCGGCAGGATCGTTCATGGCAACTGGATTTAGCACGGCTAAACCGATGCACAGCGCGACGGTGCCCAATCCCACTGTCGGAAACAGATACAAGAAATTATTCAACCACGCCCACCGACGGCGACCCGTGCGGTTTGGAATCGTAAGTTCGGGAGTCAACGGGAGATCGGTCTTATCGGTAGATTGTCGATCGAGTTGGGTCATGATTTACTCCTGCTTTGAGATTAGTCTGTGGCAGTGTCGCACGATTGCAGATCTGCAAGTCTTGGTCTTGCTAAAATTTAGCCGATCGAACCGATCGCAGTCGATCGGCATGACAGCATATTGAGATCGTTAATATTTATTATCCAACATTGACAAGAAAAGCATGACAACCATATTGGGTAGATAGATGGGGTGTCGCGGACAATTTCTCGCGAAAACTACACCGTCGATCGTGCCGTTAAAGAATTGAGCGCATTGCTCGCCAATCCCAGCTATGCAGCTAGAGCCGCAGCAGTTGGTCGGATCGTCAATGCTGAGGATGGCGTGAGTCTGACCTGTGAGACGATTTTGTCCAGACTGGCTACCCCAGCAAAGATCGGGTCGTAAGCGGTCGATCGATTTTCAAAAATTTACAGGCGATCGAGTCAAGTATGATTAACTATTTATCCGCTGTAAATGCTCCTTGCCCCAATCGCAAAGAGGAGTTAGCACGGGAATAATCGTAGTGCCATAATCTGAAAATGAATACTCAACTTTAAGCGGTACTGTCGATCGAACATTTCGCACGATAATTT
Organism: Chamaesiphon polymorphus CCALA 037; assembly: GCF_003003845.1. GTDB lineage: Bacteria > Cyanobacteriota > Cyanobacteriia > Cyanobacteriales > Chamaesiphonaceae > Chamaesiphon > Chamaesiphon polymorphus. The sequence continues at coordinate 23,540 of NZ_PVWO01000014.1, forward strand.
CATCTTTTTCGAGTTCGCGCAACTGCTGCATTAACATTTTTTCGGTGATGTCGGGAATCGATCGTTTGAGTTCGCTAAACCGTTTTGGTTCGTCTTTTAAATACCACAAAATTAACAGTTTCCATTTACCTCCTAACACCTTGAGAGTGGTTTGGACGAACACAGTACCTGTAGGTTGTTCTAATTGCAATGCTTTTCTCCTTAATAACACTTACAAAAAAGTAAGTACTTTCCAAATCGCAATTGGAAGCTATACCGTAGTAGTTAAGTGAAATAACCAATTAATATCATGCCATCATTAACAGGAAAAGTCGCTATTGTCACCGCTTTGTCGTGGCGTAGCGGACGTGCGTTGGCGTAGCCTCATTCGAGAAATACGAGCCGAAACCCAGCTCTCCTGGCATTTTGGGGTCAGTAGTATCGAAGAAGACCAACATACTTTTCGATTTATCCCTGTCTTGTTGCACTAAACCCTCAGCAAAGCCGAGGAGCGCGCAACGCTTTACCTCTTACCCTTGACCCCTGTTGATAAGATTAAATTATCACCATAAGTACGAGAGAGCCTACGCAACTTGACTCGCTCCCCGGCAACCTAATTCATTTGCAGGCGGCAGGCACTACCATAAGATAGAGTGCAAAATTTAGATCGACGCATGAAAAGTAACCTTCATCCGCTACAAAGATTATTAAATTATGGGCGGCAATATCGCGGACAAACATGGCAAGCTGCAATTTCATCAGTATTTAATAAGCTCTGCGATGTTGCGCCAGAAATTTTAATCGGGATTGCGGTCGATGTTGTTGTCAAAAAGCAAGACTCATTTCTCGCGACGTTAGGGATTCAGAATGTCGAACAGCAGTTAATAATTTTAACGATTATTACTGTAGTAGTTTGGGTGCTAGAATCTCTGTCTCAGTATATCTACACCAATCTCTGGCGCAATCTTTCTCAAAAAATCCAACACAATCTCCGACTCGATGCTTACGGTCACATCCAGCAATTAGAATTAGCGTATTTTGAAAATCAGAGTACGGGAAATTTGATGGGAATTTTGGGCGATGATATCAATCAGCTAGAAAGATTTTTGGATGTCGGGGCAAATGAAATCATTCAAGTGCTAACCAATGCGATCGTAATTGGCGGCGTATTTTTCGTGCTGGCTCCTGGCTTGGCTTGGTGGTCGATATTGCCAATTCCGATTATTATTATCGGCTCGATTTGGTTCCAAAAAAAGCTAGCACCTTATTATGCTAACGTTCGCGAAAAAGTTGGCTTGTTAAACGGTCGGCTGGCTAATAATTTGGGTGGAATTACGACCATCAAAAGTTTTACCACCGAAGCTTACGAACTCGATCGAGTCCGCGCCGATAGCGAAGCCTATCGTCAGAGCAATCGGCGCGCGATCGCAGTCAGTGCGGCATTCGTACCGTTAATTCGGATGGCAGTTTTATTCAGCTTCACCATGACGCTATTACTGGGCGGAATTGCGGCTGTCAACGGTCAATTGGGAGTCGGTACTTATAGTATCCTCATCTATCTCACGCAACGCTTATTATGGCCGCTGACACGCTTGGGTGAGACATTAGATCTCTATCAACGCGGGATGGCTTCGACCAATCGGGTGATGGATTTATTAGATACACCGATCGCGATCGATTCTGGAACTCTAGCTTTACCACACGTTCGGGGCGAAATCGAGCTAAAAAATGTCACTTTTGCTTATCCAGATCGCTCGACTGTCGTCAAAGAGTTATCGTTAAAAATTCCCGCCGGACAAACGATCGCGATCGTCGGGGCGACAGGTTCGGGTAAAAGTACATTAGTAAAACTCTTATTACGACTCTATGAAATTCAGTCGGGAGAGATTACTTTAGATGGAATTAATATTCACAATTTACATTTGGTAGACTTACGGAGATCGATCGGATTAGTCAGCCAAGATGTATTTTTATTCCACGGTTCCGTGCGCGAAAATATCGCTTATGGTACTCCCGATGCCACCCTAGATGAGGTTATCGCTGCGGCTCAAATTGCCGAAGCTGATGAATTTATCGATCTCTTACCTGCTGGTTACGACACCATTGTCGGCGAACGCGGACAAAAATTATCAGGCGGACAACGCCAACGCATCGCCATCGCACGAGCGGTTCTTAAAAATCCACCGATCTTAATTCTCGATGAAGCCACTTCGGCGGTAGATAATGAAACCGAAGCCGCCATCCAAAGATCTTTAGACAAGATTACACTCGATCGCACTACAATTGCGATCGCTCATCGTCTCTCAACCATCCGCAATGCCCATCGGATCTATGTCATGGAACGCGGACAATTAGTTGAAGCTGGCACTCATGAAGAATTACTCGCCGAGCACGGCATCTATGCGGGACTGTGGAATATCCAACAAAATGCCAAAGTTCCTGCTTGAGCGATTGTCGATCTAGAAGCGATCGTCAAAAATACCCCTACAATTAATTCTGTAGGGGCGATACTCGATTTTGTTCTCTAGGGTTCAAACCCTAGCAATCGTGCTCTATGTGTAGTCTGGCAGTGCCTCAGCACTGTCTCTCTTCGAGCCAAGTAGCTCCAGAGTATCAACCTTAATTACGGGACGAGAGCGTTCGGTGCCTGTCGCTTTATCCGTCCAAGTTTCGACTTCTAAAGAACCTTTGACGCCGATTTGACTGCCTTTTTTAGCGTAGTTTCTGGCAATTTCAGCAGTTTTACCCCAAATCTTGAGATTGAACCAGTCAGGCTGATCTTGGTTTTTGCTACGACGATTGACAGCTAGGGTAAGGGTACAGAGCTGAGTGCCAGATTCAAAATATTTCATTTCTGGATCGCCACCAACTCTACCCACTAGATGAACGACATTTAGGCTCATAGTAAATATAGTAGTTATGTACCTTATTGTAGCTCAAAATGGCGATCGACGTAAGCACAACTTTACCAGATGTTGCAAGGGGACAGCAGATGAGAAAAGGAAGCTTGCATTCAAACTTTCTATCCACTACTACTACCCTCTACCCTCTACCCTCTACTCTCTACCCCTTACCCACATTTCAAACCCGAACGATCTCACCCAAGCGAACTTGCAAAATCTGTGATGAGTCCAACCATTTGGCATCGAAGGCACCTAAATGAGTAGTTGTAATTAAAGTTTGAAATCGATCTTCAATAACGCTTAGAAGTTGATTTTGGCGCGTCAGATCGAGTTCTGCTAAAACATCATCGAGAAGCAATAATGGTGGTTCGCCGACGATTTGTTCGATTAGTTCTAGTTCGGCTAATTTAAGGGCTAAAACCAGAGTCCGTTGCTGTCCTTGCGAACCATAAGCTTTGGCTGGGGTGTCATTAATAGTTAATTCTATTTCATCTCGATGCGGGCCGACTAAAGTGTTGCCCAAGCTTTGTTCGGCGATATTACGGAGGGCTAATCGATCGAGAAATCCTTGATAAATTGCTTCGGGTGTATTTTCGATCGCCGCGACATTAGGGGCATAAGTAATTGTCAAGATTTCGGTGTTTTTACTAATTTTAGTGTGCCAGGTTCTGGCGATCGGGGCTAACCTGTCGATGATACGCATCCGGCGGCGGATGACCTTAGTACCAGTGACGATCAATTGATGATTCCAAGATTCTAATTCTGCTGGATCTAGGCTACGATGTTCTGCCTGTTTGAGCAAACTATTCCGTTGTTTTAAGATCCGCTGATATTCATGTAAAATATGGGCGTATACTGGCTCGATCTGAAATAGTAAGGCGTCAATCCAATGTCTGCGAGTTTCGGGATTGCCCCTCACTAAATCTAAATCTAATGCCGAAAATTCGACCGCATTTAAGACGCCCAGAAAGTCTAATTGCCGCTTGAGATTTTCGCGATTGATTATTGCAGTGCGCCTACCTTTATCGCGCAATAATAAAGCTAAATCGATCGAGCCATGTTTTCGCGTTAATTGGGCAGTAATTTTACTTTCAGATTCCCCAGCTAATACCAAATCTCGATCGCGAGATACGCGATGACTTTTGAGTGTTGATAATAATTCTACAGCTTCTAAGAGATTCGATTTCCCTTGAGCATTATCTCCTAATAAGATAGTTTTGGGTGCAGAAAAAACTATTTCCTGTTCCCGATAATTCCGAAAATTTCGCAGATGGAGACGATTCAAATACACGGGTTAAGTAGGTGAGTGCAATTATATATACAATATCCTGTAGGGATGGTTATCCGATCGCAGATCGAACAGTCGGAAAGTTTAATAGTAAATCGCTGGGAACCGCCGAAATATTAGATCGTGCAGACCTTAATGTAACAGCAATCGATCGGATCTGAGAATTAAGTCAATCCAGCGATCTCTAGTTAAATTTTAGACATTCAAATAAAATAGTACAATAGTATTATTACCAAGGTAAGAGCAGGCGTGTCTGCCCAACCGTGATAGGTTGTAAAAATTGTTAATTTAGCGATTTTAACCGTTAAATATGGTATAGATGTGTCAGGCAGCCAGCCTTTACCCTGTCTTGTTGCGCGCTCGTCGGGAAACCCGACGAGCGCGCAACGCTTTCCCCCAATAAACAAGTCTTGCTTATCATCATAACTGCTGGAGAGCCGGAGTTTCGATCGTCAATTATAGTACGCTCTGTTTGTTTACAGCACAGGCTGCATTAGCAACAGAGATGCGATCTTTCCAGATGAATGATGGTTTACGATCTCAGGCATCTATTAAAGTTAAAGATTGCACACAACTACTAAATCTAAATTTACGCGATCGCGATTGATAACGATCGTGTATTTAGTTCCTCATAGATACAATCGATCGAAATTCACTGCCGACTTTTGTTAATAGCATAACCCCCTCGATTTCCTACACCCCCGATTTCCATGTCAGAACAATCAGATCGGAGAATTGCGCTACTGTCTCCAACCCAGTTTGCTCTGTCGGAGCACAAAATTGCGCTTGAAAATCAAGTTGCTGAAAAATATAGTATTTTAAGATTCAGCGATCGTGGATATGTGCGTCTATCTTTTGCACAACAAAGACTGTGGTTTTTGAGTTTGCTAAATCTAGGAAATTCTATTTGTAATCGTCCTGCAAATATTCACTTAAAAGGGCAATTAGATGTTCGGATTCTAGAAAAATGTCTCAACGAAATTATCCATCGCCATCAAGTTATCCGTAGTAATTTCGTGTCGGTAGGCGGACATCCAGAAGTAGCGATCGTTCCCAAATATCATCTATCTCTAAATCTGACCGATTTAAGTTCGATGGCGATCGCCGATCGAGAAAATAATCTCCAAAAATTATTACACCAATTCGCGCGCTACCAGTTTGACTTAGAGCGAGATTTCCTCATGCAAGTAGGCTTAGTAAAAATACAAGCCGACGAGCACATGTTATTACTCACATTTCACCGCGCTATCTTTGATGACTGCTCGATGGAAGTTTTATCGAACGAAATAACAATCCTTTACGACGCTTTTAGTCAAGATAAAATCTCACCCTTATTAGATTTAGAAATTCAATACTCAGATTTCGCTAATTGGCAAATCGATCGATTAGAACATCCTAGTTATCGATCGAAACTGGATTATTGGAAAAAGCAGTTAGGTGGAGAATTACCGTTATTATCACTACCACTCGATCGTCCGCGTCCACCGATGCAGACTTTCCAAGGAGCACGTTATACTCATGCTATTTCGTTAGAGTTAACTACTGCCATAAAACAGTTTAGTCAACGCGAGCAGACTACTTTGTTTATGACTCTGTTAGCGGTCTATCAAGTATTACTCTATCGATATTCTGGACAAACAGATATCATTGTGGGTACGCCAATTTCCGGACGCGATCGACTGGATGTAGAGCATCTAATTGGGGTATTTACTAATCTACTAGCATTAAGATCGAAATTTACAGCAGATGACAGTTTTCGCTCGGTTTTAGCTCGGGTACGCCAAGTCGCGCTAGCAGCTTACGAGCATCAAGAAATGCCGTTTGAGAAATTAGTTGAAGAACTGCATTTAGAGAGAAACTTAAGCTATTCGCCTCTATTTCAAACGATATTTCAACTCAGACAGCCCTCAAAAGTTTGGCAAACTGATACAGGTCTATACTTACAGCAAAATCAGACCGAAAGCGGCACGATCGACGTCGATCTTTATCTAGATATTGTGGAAACACCTACTGGATTAGTTTGTAATTTTGAATATAATACTAATCTATTCGATCGAGCGACGATCGAACGCATGGCAAGACATTTTGAGGCTTTACTCAATGGTATCCTAGTTAATCCAGATAAATCGATTTCTGAGATTGGATTATTTAGTGAATCCGAACGCCAGGAATTAGCCGCTTGCCGCAATCGAATCTCGCCAAAGCGTAACTTTAATAACCTTACTAAATCCGAGATTCAGCAATCGATCGCTACCCGCTTTCAAAAACAGGTAAAGCAGTATCCCGATCGCTTGGCAGTTATCGCAAACAACGAGCAGTGGACTTACCGACAATTGGATCGAGAAGCCAATTCAATCGCTACAGAACTAATTAAATATACTCAACCCACACAAATTAGAGTTGCACTCTTATTCGATCGTAATGCACCAGCGATCGCCGCTATTTTGGCGGTATTAAAGATCGGTCTAGTCTACGTACCACTAGATAGCAGTTATCCACGTTCGAGATTGGCTTATATGTTGGCAGATGCGATGGTAACTGTCCTATTAACCGATAATACTAATCTAGAGCTGGCTCGATCTTTAGTCGATCGACAAGTACAGATCGTCAATATCGACGATCTCGATCGAGACCGAGAAATTGAGGCGATCGATCTCGAAATAGCAGCCGATACGATTGCTTACTTACTATATACCTCTGGCTCTACAGGTCAGCCCAAGGGAGTCATTCAAACTCATCGCAACGTCCTACATTTTATTAGAAATTACACTAATAATTTACATATTAATTGTGAAGATCGCTTGACATTGTTAGCCCCATTTAGTTCCGATGCCACAGTTATCGATTTGTTTGGTGGCTTGTTAAATGGTGCGACTTTGTGCATGTTCGATCTCAAACAAGCAGGATTGGTAAATTTTTCACAGTGGTTGCGATCTCAAGCAATTACGATCTACCATTCTACGCCCACAGTCTACCGCTATGCGATCGAGGCGACGAGAGATCGCCTCGATTTGGCTCAAATTAGAGCAGTGGTTTTGGGCGGCGAACTCGCAGTCAAACAAGATGTCGAATTATATCGAGAATATTTTGACGATCGCTGTCTATTTGTGAATGGTTTGGGCTGTACCGAATCTTCTTTCCATCTGCAATATTTAATCGATAAAGAGACAATAACCGCCCAAAATAATGTCTCAGTGGGCTATCCGTTCGACGATACTGAAATTCTGCTCCTGAGTAGCGACGGTAAGTTGACCGATATTATGGGCGAAATAGCCGTCAGAAGCCCCCATCTGGCTTTAGGTTATTGGCGACAACCCGAATTGACTCAATCCGTATTTCTGCCCGATCCTGATGGCACCGAGCGCAGGATCTATCGCACGGGGGATTGGGGCTATTTGCGTACCGATGGTAGTTTAGAATGCCTGGGTCGCAAAGATTCACAAGTCAAGATTCGCGGATTTCGGGTCGAACTTGGCGAAATCGAAGCAGTTTTGAGTCAACATCCCGATGTACTACAGACGATCGCGATCGCGAGAGAAAATGGTAATGGCGATAAAAGTCTTATTGCTTACGTCGTCCCCAAAAATCCCACCACCTTCATCTCGCGCGAACTACGCCAATTCCTTACCCAAAAATTACCCAGTTACAGCATCCCTGCCCGCTTTGTCGTCTTAGCTGAGTTACCGCTGACTCCCAATGGTAAAATCGATCGCCGCGCCCTCCCCGCACTAGACTCGCACAGCGACACACTAGAACGCGCCTACGTAAAGCCCTGCGACGAACTAGAACTCCAACTCACCACAATTTGGGAACGGGTTTTGGGCATCCACCAGGTAGGAATCGAAGATAACTTCTTCGACTTGGGTGGCAACTCCTTAATGACGGTCAAAATTGTGGCCGAGATCGAGCGAGAATTAGCCAAACGTCTGGCTGTAGCCACACTTTTTCAAGCCCAAACCATCAAGCAATTAGCCATCATCCTGCGCCAAGAGCGATACACTGCGGGCTGGAACTCGCTAGTGCCGCTCCAAGCCAAGGGTACCAAGCCGCCGCTATTCCTAATTCATCCCTGTAGTGGGGAAGTGTCGATTTACCGGAGCCTGTGCGTACATATGGGCGTGG